>PNLG01000071.1 GCA_013822915.1 Sphingomonas sp.
GACAAAGGGTTTGAACAATTGATCGCGCACAAAAGCGGCACTCATGCCCGCGCCCTGATCGGTCACGTCGATCACGACGTCGCCACCCTCCCCGCTGACCTGAATGGCGACCGGATCGCCGGGCGTACTGGCCTCGATCGCGTTCTGGAGCAAATGGTCGATCACTTGTTCCAGCCGGGCGGCGTCCGCCATCGCGGTGCAGTGCTTGTCGCCGCCAACGGTAATGGCGTGCTGCGCGCGGCGCCGCGCCGCAACCCGCTGCGCCAGCCGGAGCACGGCAACCGGGGTAATCGCCTCTGGCCGGGGCTGATGATGTTGCGACAGCCGGGCGAGCAGATCGTTCATCCGCGCCGCCGATTCCTTTAACGTTGCGACCATGTCCGCACGAAAGTCAGGATTGTCGGCATGGCGTTCGGCATTGCGCGCGACGAGGCTCAACTGGCTGACCAGGTTTTTCAGATCGTGCATGATGAAGGCAAAACGGCGGTTGAATTCGTCAAAGCGCTGCGCCTCGGCCAGCGCATGTTGCGCGCGCGCCTCCGCCAGATAGCTTGCGACCTGACGCCCGGCGAGGCGGAGCAGGTCGAGATCCTCCCAATCGGGCGCGCGGTTCACTGGCGGTCGCGCGAGCAAAATCGCGCCGGTCAGCTTGCCGAAATGAAGGAGCGGGATCAGCACCCATGCGTCCGCGCGCGCGATCATCCAGTCGGGGACGGCGTTGCGCTCGACCGCATCACAATCGCCTTCGCGCACCGCATCAAGGGCAACGATGCGACCGGATTCCTCCAAAAATGCAGGCAGCACTGCCTCGGTGGTAGGGGCCTCCCCCGCCCAGTTCCACGCCGCCCCCGGCCCAAGCCCCGCGCCATCGCGTACCAACAGCAGCCCGGCGGTAGAATCGGTCAGGTCGGCGACGGCCTTGACAATGCGGACCTCAAGCGGGGCGGCATCCTCCCCCGGCTGGCCCAAAGTGTCAGTGAAGCCGAGCCAAGCCTCGCGATAATCATAGCGATGCGCGAAAAAGTGTTTGGCAAGCTTCACCCGCGTCCAGGCGCGCAACCACGGTGTCGACAAAATGCCGAACAGCGCGGCGGTGCTGCCAAAGACGAACGCGGTTTGCACAACCCGCGCCGACGGGCCACTGATCGTGGCGAGAAAACTTGTCGCCAGCGCCATCGCGATCACATACAGCCCGATCGCCGTCAGCGAGAGCGACTGATACGCGACCGTGCGCGACAATTGCAGCCGCCAGTCGCCGTTGCGGTGCACAGCCAATGCAAACACCGGCGCGAGCAACGCCATCGCCAGCCCGCGCATCGCGATCACCTCGGCCGGCCAGCGCGCCTCGGCATAGGTCACTGCATAAAGCGCCAGATCAACCAGCCACATCATCGCGAGTGCGGCCACCACCAGCGCAATCCCCCCCCGCGCACGCGGCACGACCGCGGTGTAAAGGTGGTGAACCAACAGCAGCGCGCTGACCGCGACCATCATTTGCAGCACGGTGCGCGCCGCCATCAACGCGGCCGCGTCCGCCACCGGGAGCGCTGCCTGCACCAGCGCCAGCGCCCCGGCGGCCAGATCAATCGTCGCGACCACCCCGTAAACGATCAGGATCGCGGCGCTTTCCGGGCCATGCCGGTCACGGCGCACCAGCGCGAACATGAAGGCAAACCACGCCAGATTGCGCAGCGCCTCCAGCAAGTGTGCGATCAGATCGCTTGCACCAATCCCGGCCACTGCCAATGCCCAGAGCGCGATCGCGCCCAGCGCCAGCACAAACGTCATGCGCGGCAGGGCATCGGCGGCATGCCTGATTTGCGACAGCGCGAGCAGGCCGAACAGCAACGCCGCCAGCGCGTGCCCCCACAGGATCACCGCGCCCCCTCCGGCCAGAGCACAACCCGGACCGTCTGAATAAGGATTAGCAGATCGAGGAAGGGCGAATAATTCTTCGCGTAATACAGGTCATATTCGAGCTTTTGCCGCGCATCCTCGATCGAGGCGCCATAGGGATAGTTGATCTGCGCCCAGCCGGTAATCCCCGGCTTCACCATGTGTCGTTCGGCATAATAAGGCAGCTTTTGCTCAAGATCCTCAACGAATTGCGGGCGTTCGGGACGCGGGCCGACAAAGCTCATTTCGCCTTTCAGGACACTCCAAGCCTGCGGCAGTTCGTCGATCCGGACCTTGCGGATGAAGCGGCCGACGCGGGTGATGCGCGGATCGTCTTTTTCGGCCCACACCGCCTTGCCCGCGACCTCGGCATCCTGCCGCATTGACCGCAGTTTGATGATGTCAAAGCCGACATTGTAGAGGCCGACACGCCGCTGACGGTAGAATACCGGGCCCTTGCTCTCCGCCTTGATCGCAATCGCGGTCACCATGATGACCGGAAGCGTCAGCGCGAGCAGGACCAGACTGGCGGCGATGTCGAACAGCCGCTTGAACGCGCTCGACAACATGCGACCCGACGAAAAGCCGTCGGAAAAGATCAGCCAGCTCGGATTGACGCTGTCCAGGTCAACGCGCCCCGTCTCGCGCTCCAGAAATGTCGATATTTCATTGACATGGACACCGGTGGTCTTGATCCGCAGCAAATCTTTGAGCGGCAGCGAGTTGCGCCGTTCCTCCAGCGCGAGTACGACTTCGCTGGCGTTGAGCAGCACGACATGATCGGCCAGATTATAGATCGCATCCCGCGCAATCGCCTCTGGAATGACACGATTGGCCTCTGACATCGACACATAGCCGACGACGACAAACGCCGAACCGGGCGTCTGCGACAGCGTCTTCAACCGCTGCGCCCGGGTGCCCGCGCCCAGCACAACGATGCGCCGCTTGAACGCCTGGCTGCCCAGGGTCTTACCCAGCAAAATGCGCAACGCGATCAGCCCGATGATCGACAATCCCATCGCGTAAAGCAGATTGGACCGCCAGAATGTGAGTTCGGGCAGCAAGAAGAAAATCGTTGCCTGAAAAATGACGCCCAGCGACACCGCCACAATCAGCCGCGCCGTGGCAAAGCGCAGCGATTGCAACGCCCCCGCGCTATAGACGCCAACGGCAATCATCGCGGTTTCAAGCGTTGCAACAAACACCGCAATCTGGGGAAGGCGCATGTAAACCGGCTCGACCAGCATCCCGATCTGGCCTGCACGGATCACCCAGCCCATTTCGGCGGCCACCGCCAGCACGATCAGGTCGAACAGGCCGAGCAACAGCACGGCGTTGGGCACATAATGTTTGAACAGCCGGATCATCGCACACCGGATCTAGCAGCACAGGTGTAAACAAATCCGACACAAACGGAGCCGATGGTAATTAATTTCGCCCCAACTGGCGCGACCGTGATCGCCGCTTGCGCCGTAACCCCGTTTGCTTTGCGCGGCCGCCACGCTAAGCCGCGCCCTTGTGCGGGAGGACATTAATGGACAACGTGACACCGATCATCCCGGTCATTCTCTCTGGCGGGTCGGGCACGCGGCTTTGGCCGATGTCGCGGCCGGAAATGCCAAAACAATTGCTGCCGCTGACCGCTGATGAGACGATGCTGCAACTGACGGCACAGCGCACGCCCACCGGTGCGCAATTCGCCGCGCCGGTGGTGGTGGCCAATGCCCGCCACGCCGATCTGGTCGAGGCGCAACTGGCAAGCGTCGCGGTGCCCGCGCAGGCACTGATCCTGGAGCCAGTTGGGCGCAATACCGCGCCGGCGATCGCGCTGGCTGCACTGGCGGCAGGTGCAGGCGCAGCACCAATGCTGGTGATGCCGTCGGACCATGCGATTGCCGATGTCGCCGCCTTTCGCGCCGCCATCGCCCGCGCGCTGCCGCTGGCGGAGGCGGGCTGGCTTGCCACCTTTGGCATTGCGCCGAACGCGCCTGAGACGGGCTATGGCTATATCGCGGTGGCCGACCAGATTGCTGCTGGCGTTCACCGCGTCGCCCGCTTTGTGGAAAAGCCGCCACGCGAGCGGGCAGAGGCAATGCTGGCCGAGGGCGGCCATTATTGGAATGGCGGCATTTTCCTGTTCCGCGCCGATGCGTATCTGACAGCACTTGGCGAACATGCGCCCGCCATGCTGGCGGCGGTGGAACGGGCAATGGCCGCAGCGCGGCGCGACGGCGCGCGGATTTATCCCGATGCAACGGCCTTTGCCGCCTCGCCCGCTGATTCGATCGACTATGCTGTCATGGAAAAGGCAAGCCGCGTCGCCTGCGTGCCCGTCAACATGGGGTGGAGCGATGTCGGCAGCTGGGACGCGCTGCACGCACTTGGGGCGTTTGACGCGGAGGGCAATAACTGCCGGGGCAATGTCGTTGCGCTTGACACCACCGACTGCCTGTTGCGGTCAACCGGCGTGCGGATCGCTATGGTTGGGGTCTCCGACCTGATCGTGGTCGCCAGCGGCAACGACGTGCTTATCCTGCCGCGCGGGCGGTCGCAGGACGTGAAGCGCTTGCTTGACGCGATGAAGGATCGGCAATGACGGATGCCGCGCCCTCTCGACCTGCGCTGATCCTCCGCGATTATTCGGACGACCTTGCTCCCCATTTCCACGACATCAACGCGGAATGGATTGAGGCAATGTTCGTGATGGAAGATTTGGACCGTGCGGTTTTGCGCAATCCGCGCGGCAAGATAATCGACCCTGGCGGGGTGATTCTATTCGTTGAAGCGATCGGCATTGGCATCGTCGGCACATGTGCCTTGAAGAAAAGCGGCGAGGGCCAGTTTGAGCTGACCAAAATGGGGGTGACCAGCACGGCGCGCGGGCTGGGCGCGGGCGCGTTTTTGCTGGCAGCGGCGATTGCGCGCGCCAACGCGCTGGGCACCGACAAACTCTATCTGCTGACGTCGAAGCGCTGCGAAGCGGCCATTCACCTGTATGAGCAGGCAGGGTTTACGCATGATACGGAAATCATGCGCGATTACGGCAGCCGCTATGATCGCTGCGACGTCGCCATGCGCTATCGTCCCTGCTGAGCCGCGATCAGCGTCACTCCGTCGATCCGCTGCACGCGGCGACGAAGCGCGGGGGGCAGGCGCGCGGGCAGCTTGCCGTCTTGCACAATCACCAGATCGCCTGTGGGAACAATCCCGCGCTCAAACGCCGCCCGCGCCGCCGCCAGCCTTGCCTTGGCACCCGCGGGCACCCGCGCTGTATAGGTAAATCCCACCGGCCGCTGCGCCTGCACCGCGCGCCAGGTTATTTCCTCCATCAACTGCAAATCGACAAACGGCACCGCCGGGGTGAAATCCACCCGCTGCGCGCCCGCGATCAGCGCTGGCCAGCGCGGGTCGATCGTGCGGGAAAACACGGTGCGATCATCAGCGCGAGCACTTGTGGCCCGGATCGCCGCGACCATTGGGGCCAAGTCAGACACCTGAACCGCAGCCGCCGCGGCCAGCACCACTGCAGCGCGCGGTAACGCCAGCACGCTGATGATCGCGGCATAGGCGAGCGTATAGGTCGCCGGCCAGGACAGCCGCCCGCTCGCCCGCACGGGATCGAGCGCATCGATGAGCCACGTCGGCAGCGCAAGCGTCATCACCGGCTCGCCCCAGAAAATCACCTGCGGCCCGATCGCCACCAGCCCCAACGCGACAAAACCCGGGACCAGCCACCCGAGCGACTGCACCGCGCCACGCCGCGTCGCCAGTGCCAGCAACACCAGCGCGATCAGCCCCGCGCCGAGATATTGCAACCCCTCATACCCCCGGCCCCGACCCTCTGGCGAGGAGGGGAGGATCGCGGAATAGCTCGGATTGGCCGGGTTCCACCAAGCATCAATCGCCACGGGAAATGCGCCATAAGTGCCGGTCGAGGCAAAACCGCCCCCAAACACCCCCTGCCCCGCGAGCAAGAGCGCGATCAGGGCCGACAACACCACCCCTTCCGTCAGCACCCGCGCCACCGCCCCTTGCGCAACGCGCCGCAGCAGCGACCCACCCCAGATGCTCGCCACCATCAGCAGCAAATAGCTGTGGACCAGCGCCGCCACCCCTAGCGCCCCCAGCCACCATAGCGGCCGCGCGGCCCGGCCCGGATCGACATAAATCCACAGCGCCCACAGGATCAGCCACTGCGCGCACAGGCTGGCATGGCCATAGCGGTTGAAGAACATCGGCATTGCCGCCAGCAGAATCGTCCCCAACCATGCCGCCAGCCCATCGGGCGCGTGCGGACGCACCAAGCCCCAGGCGAACATGACTTGCAGCAGCACGCAGATCGCCAGCCACGCCCCGACGAATTGCAACCCCGGTGGCATCCACCCCGCAAACGGGCCCAGCACGAGACCGAGCAGCGGAATCGAATCTGTCAGCAGCAAACTCGTCCCGTCCGGGGCCAGCAGTATCGGATTATGCAGCGAGGGCCACGCCCTTCCGGCCAGATACGCCGCCAGCCCGATTGCGCTCTGCCCACGGTCATGCCCGTCGAGCAACCAGCCCACATTGCGCGGGTCGATGACCTGCGGGTGCATCCACGCGGCAAATAACGCGGCGGCTGTCGCGACGAGCATAGCCATGGTGAGCGCCGAACGCATGGCATCTGATCTACACGATTTGCCACACAAGTCCTGCCCCCTGTGTGTTTGGCCGCAACCGCGCCGACTACGGCGCCTGTCGCCCGCCCTATGCTTCGACTCCGGCACGCAATGCGGCTAGGCTTTCGCGCGCTGAACCCGATCAGGAGGCCAATGATGCCGACACCGATGCGCTTGCTTGCCACGATCCTTCTCGCCGCCACGACTGCCGCTGCCAGCGCGCAACAGTCATCCCCCGGTATCAAGCGCGAGGCAACGCAGCCGCTGCGCGATACCCGGATCGAACGCGAAAAAATCCCCGAAACGCTGCTGCTGGCGATCTCCGCACCCTATAGCCTCGAAAACACGCGAAGCTGCGCGCAAATTACCGAAGAAGTGCGCAAGCTGACTCTGGCGCTGGGCGACGATGTCGATGTGCCGGGCAAGGCAAAGGGCGAGGGCGCCTATGTCGCCGCCGCCGCCACGCGCGCGGCGGTCAACACGCTGATCCCCGGACTTGGACTGGTGCGGGTCATCACCGGCGCGGACAAGGCGCAGCGCCGGGCGGAGGCCGCCGCTCATGCGGGAACGGTGCGACGCGCTTTTCTGAAAGGATTGGGGCTGAGCAAGGGGTGCCGCGTGCCCGCCGCACCCACCGCAGATGCACTGGCCGATAAACCCGAGCTGCCGCCGGTGGAGGAAAAAGCGAAATAACCGTGCTTAGCGCTTGGGCGGCGCGGCCCGTGTCCGCCCGCGCCGTTCGCCCTTGCGTTCCTGCCGCCGCGATTTGGCGATGGCGGCGGTCGCGCGCCGCTTGCCT
>PNLG01000048.1 GCA_013822915.1 Sphingomonas sp.
CCTCAGCGCTGAAGAGGCGGCGCTGTGGCGGCGGGTGATGGCTACCGTTCGCCCGATCAATCCCACAGCAGGGCCGGTCGAGCGCGCCGCGCCACCGCCACCGCCCAACCCGCAACGGGTCGCCACCTCAGCCATCACTCCGGCGATCCTGCATCCTCGTGCCGTGGCGACCCCGCCCAAACGCCCCGGCCCTGGCACAACGCTCGACGGCAGTTGGGACCGCAGGCTGGCGAGCGGGGCGATCGCCCCTGATTTGACCATCGACCTGCATGGCCACACGCTTGACACTGCCTATCGCGAGCTTGATGCGGCGCTTGACCGCGCGATTGCGCGTGGAGATCGGTTGCTTCTGCTCATCACCGGTCGTGCGCCGCGTGCCGAGAGCGAGCGACCGCACGCGCGCGGCCGGATTCGGACGGCGGTGGGGGATTGGCTGGGCGCCTCACGCCATGCCGCCCGAATCGCGGCGGTGCGGGCCGCGCATCCCCGCCACGGCGGAGCAGGGGCGCTCTACATCGTTTTGCGGCGCCCGCGCGCAGGATCAAAAAATTAACCTTTCGGTGGCATTTTGCAGCCCTTGTCCGGACGCGCGCGTCCCTTTGTCTGGAGCTGATCAATCGCGATGGAAGGAGCTTCGCTAAAGCGCCGCGCCGTCGGGTTTGCGCTATCGGGCGGGGCGGTGGCCTTTGTCCTGGCGCTGGCGGCAACCTATGACCGTCATGTCGACAGCACGAGCATCGGCCGCGCGCTGATCGCGGCGATTGTGTGCGCGGTGATGGTGTGGGCGGCGATCACGCGCAGCGTGGCGGAGCGGGCAGCCGCTATCGACCAGGCGATTGTCCGTCTCGCGCAGGCGGGCCGGGGGGATTTCGATAGCCCGATCCCGCTGGAAACAAAGCAGTTCGTCCCGGAACTCGCCAAGGCAATGAGCGTGTTGTTCACCCAGACCGCCGCCAATATCGACAGCGTGCACCGGCTGGCAATGTTCGATCCGGTCACCGGCCTTGCCAATCGCACCAATTTCCGGCGCAGTTGCGAACGGATGCTGATTTCGATGCCGCCCGGTGAGCTAGGCGCGCTCTTTTTCATCGATCTCGACCGGTTCAAGGCGGTGAACGATACCATGGGCCATGCGATGGGCGACATGCTGCTCGGCATGGTGGCCAATCGGTTGCGAGCTGTTGCCGACCGTGTGGTGGGCGCGTTTGACCTGCCGACCCCGCTGATTGGACGACTGGCGGGGGATGAATTTACGATGTTCTTTCAGCAATTGCCCAATCGCGACGAGGCAAATCGCATCGCGTCGGGCATCTTGTTCGCGCTTGGCGAGCCGTTTGAGCTGTTGGGGACCGAGGTGGAGATTGGCGCGTCGATCGGCATTGCGCTGCGCCCGGACCATGGCACGACGCTCACCGATTTGATGCGCGCGGCCGATGCCGCCATGTATCATGCCAAGGCTCGTGGTCGTGCGCGGGCCGAATATTTCACCGACGCGCTGGCGGCCGCGCTTGCCGATCGCGCTCAGCTCGAGTCAGATCTGCGCGTTGCGCTCGCACAGAATCAGTTCACGCTGGTGTTCCAGCCTCAGATATCATGCGCCGAGGGGCGGATCGTCGCAGCAGAGGCGCTGCTGCGCTGGCGTCACCCGACGCTAGGGCTGAAATTGCCCGGCAGTTTCATTCAGCGCGCCGAGGAAACTGGCCTGATCGTCGAAATCGGCGAATGGGTGATCGAAACCGTGGCCGATACGATCGCGCGCTGGGGCCGAATGGGGATTGAGCAGCGGCTGGCGATAAACATCAGCCCGCGTCAGCTTGACCATGCGCATTTCTTCAGGGGTTTGCGCGATGCCATGCGCGCTGCGGGTGCCCCCGCGCGGCTGCTTGAACTTGAGATTACCGAGACGATGGCAATGCATTGCAGCGAGGAGGTGGTCGACGCGATTGCTGCACTGCGTGCCGACGGTGCCACGATCGCGATTGACGATTTCGGCACCGGCTATTCCAACCTCGCCCGGCTGCGCGATTTGCCCGTTGACCGGGTGAAGCTGGACCGCAGCCTGATCGAGTTTATCGCCGACCGCGCGCAGGCGCGGGTGATTGCGCAGGCCGTGATCGGTCTGATCCACGGGCTTGGTTGCGAAGCCGTGGCAGAGGGGATTGAAACGTCTGCCCAGGCCGATGTGCTGCGCGTCATCGGTTGTGACGTTATTCAGGGCTATGAAATCGCTCAGCCGATGGATGAGGATGCGTTCCTGGCGTGGGCGCGTTCGCTCCCGCGTCAGATGATCGCGGGCTGAAGCACGCGTATCAGAATATCGGCGTAAATCGCTGATAATTTATCCAAATCAGCCAGCGCTACTGCCTCATCCAGCTTGTGCATCGTTGCGTTGACCAGCCCGAATTCGACAGTCGGGCATAGAGCTGAGAGGAAGCGCGCGTCCGACGTGCCGCCGGTTGTTGAGAGTTCCGGCGCGCACCCGGTGGCTGCCTCGATAGCAGCGGCGATCAGCGCGGAAAACTCACCCGGCGGCGTTAGGAACGCCTCGCCCGAAATCTTGGCGGTGACATTCGCGCTCGGCGCATGGCGCTTTGCAATTGCCTCAATTCGCGCCGCAAGCGCCTCGCCGCGGTGCTGATCGTTGAAGCGGATTGACAGGCGCGCGCTCGCCTTGGCCGGAATGACATTGGTTGCCGGATTGCCGACGGTCAGGTCGGTGATTTCGATATTCGACGGCTGGAACCAGTCAGTTCCGGTGTCGAGCGTGATCGCCTCAATCTCCGCCAGCATCGCGACCAGCCGGGGAATCGGATTATCGGCGAGATGGGGATAGGCAACATGCCCCTGCCGCCCCTGCACCTCGATCCAGATATTGACCGACCCACGCCGCCCGATTTTTATCATGTCGCCCAGTGCGTTGACCGAGGTTGGCTCCCCCACCAGGCACAGGTCGGGCGCAATCCCGCGCGCTGTCATCCGATCGATCAGCGCGCGGGTGCCAAACACCGCCGGGCCTTCCTCATCGCCCGTGATGATTAGGCTGATCGTGCCCGCATCGGCGGGCGTGACAGCGGCGGCGGCGACAAAGGCGGCAATCGCGCCCTTCATGTCAACCGCGCCGCGCCCGTGCAGCAATTCGCCGCGCACCTGCGGCACAAACGGATCGCTCGCCCAGCCGCTGCCCGGCGGCACCACGTCGAGATGCCCGGCAAAGGCGAAATGCCGCCCACCGCTACCCCGCACCGCGAGCAGATTTTCCACCGGCCCGTCGGGCGCCTCGCCGACCACAAAACGGTCAACATCAAAACCGAGCGGGATCAGCGCGGCCTCCAGCACGTCGAACACCTCGCCGCGCGCGGGAGTGATACTCTCGCACGCGATCAGCGCCTTGGCGAGCGCAACGGGATCGCCGCTGGGCGCCAGCGCGACGGGCACGGTCAAGCGCTCATCCTGCTTTCGGCGCTTCATAGTGCTCGATCACCCATTGCTCTTCTTGCGCGGCGGCGATCCAGTCCTGCATGAAGGGGTGGCGAAGCACAGTGTCGATATACGCCGAGGCAAAGCGCCCAACCGGCAGCGAATAGGTGATGATGCGCGTGCAGACTGGCGCAAACATGACGTCCACCGCGCCGAACGCACCGAACAGGAACGCGCCATCGCCGCCGAACCGCGCGCGCGCCTGTGCCCATAATTCCATGATCCGGTTCAGCTCGGCCACGACATCGTCGTCGGGCGGCACCACCGGGAATGTTTGGCGGGTGTTCATGCTGTGCTTGCGGCGCAACGCGGCAAAGCCCGAATGCATTTCGGCCACCATCGAATAGGCCATGGCGCGCGCGGTCCGGTCGCTCGGCCAGAATTTCTCGCCGCCGGTCAAATCGTCGAGATAGGTGATGATAGCCAGCGAATCCCATACCGCCACATCGCCATCCCACAGGATCGGCACCTTGCCGCGGGAGGGGACGAGGTCGTTGCGCTCACGCCGCTGTTCCCAGTCGGCATCGTAAAGCGGGACCACCACTTCCTCAAACGCAAGCCCCGATTGCTTGCACGCCAGCCAGCCGCGCAGCGACCAGGATGAATAGGCCTTGTTGCCGATAATGAGCTTTAGCATGATGCGGGGATAGCCGGGCCCTGCGTGTGCGGCAACCGATCTTGCGCGGGTTGCGGGCCGAGTTGGACTGATTTGGATGGAGTATCGCGTGTTGGCGGGGTGGCGTGCTGTGGTGAGGCGAGTGGTGCTGGCGGTGATGTTGGGGCTGGGGCTGGTGCTGGCGGCGTCGCCCGCCACGGCGCGGCGGGGCAGCGGCGTGGTGCGGGTGCGGATCGACACGACGCTGGGCGCGATCACGGTGGCGGTCAATGAGCGTGCTGCACCCGCGACGGCGGCCAATTTCCTCGCCTATGTCGATGATGGCCGCTTTGACGGCACCAATTTTTACCGCGCTGCCCAGCGTAAGGCCGACCCGCGCTTTGGTTTTGTGCAAGGCGGGATTCAGACCGACGCGCGCCGCATTCTGCCGCCCTTCGCGTTTGAGGGGACAGGCAAGACCGGCCTGCGCCACGTCGACGGCGCGATTTCGATGGCGCGCCACGACGATCCGAAATCGGCCGGCGGGAACTATTTTATCTGCGTCGGGCCGATCCCGTCGCTGGACGCGAGCGCGACCTCGCGCGGCTATGCGGTGTTTGGCCGGGTGGTGGCGGGGATGGACGTGGTGCGGCGCATTCTGGCCGCCCCCACCCGCGGTGGGAGCGAGGTGACACGCGGACAGATGCTCACCAATCCGGTGCGGGTGATCCGCATGGTTCGGCTGAACGGCGTGGCAAAGCCAACCGTGCGCCCGCGCCAATGGCTGGAGAAAATCCCGCGTTAGGGGCGGGGGCTAACCAATCGCCTCAACCACGGCGGCGCGCAGCTCGGCAATGCCAAGCCCCGTCTCGCTGGACGTCGCCAGGATGTCAGGATGTGCGGCGGGGTGTTTGCGTGCCTCAGCAGCGGTAGCGGCTTGCACGGTGGCCAGCTCGGTGGGCTTGATCTTGTCCGCTTTGGTCAGCACCAGCCGGTAGCTGACCGCCGCTTTGTCGAGCATCTCAAGTATGTCCATATCGACATCCTTCAGCCCGTGGCGCGCATCGACCAGCACCAATGTCCGTTTCAGCACTTGGCGACCGCGCAGGAAATCATTGATCAGGAAGCGCCATTTCTTGACCACATCCTTGGGCGCCTTGGCAAAGCCATAGCCGGGCATGTCGACGAGGCGAAACTGAAGCGGCGCGCCGATGTCAAAGAAGTTCAACTCCTGCGTGCGTCCCGGTGTGTTCGAGGTGCGCGCCAGCCCGTTGCGCCCGGTCAGCGCGTTGAGCAGCGACGATTTCCCGACATTCGACCGCCCGGCAAAGGCGATTTCGGGCACATCGGGGCTGGGCAAATGGTCGAGCGCGGGCGCCGATTTCAAAAACGCGATCGGCCCGGCAAACAGCTTGCGCGCGGCCTCGACCGCGTCCGGGCCGAGCGGATTTTCGTCGGCGACATCGGGCGTCACTTCACCGGGACCAGCATTTCGGGGTGGCGCGCATAAAGCACCCGCTGTTGCAGGATGGTGAGCACGTTCGATGTGATCCAGTAAAGCTGCAAACCGACCGCAAAGGGCGCCATGACGAACATCAGCATCCACGGCATGATCGCGAATACCTGCTTCTGCGCTTCATCCATCGGCGCGGGATTGAGCTTGAACTGAAAATACATCGAAATACCGAGCAGGATCGGGATAATCCCGATTGCAATAAACGCGGGCGGCGTGAAGGCCAGCAAGCCGAACAGGTTGATCGGCGTCAGTGGATCGGGCGCGGACAAATCACGAATCCACAGCACAAAGGGCTGATGCCGCATTTCGATGGTGAGAATTAGAACTTTGTAAAGTGCATACATGATCGGAATTTGCAGCAGGATCGGCAAGCATCCCGCCAGCGGGTTGGCGCCTTCCGCCTTGTAAAGCGCCATGATTTCCTGCTGCTGACGTTCCTTGTCATCCTTATGGCGTTCCTGGATCGCCTTCATCTTGGGCTGAATGGCCTTCATCTTGGCCATCGACGCAAATTGACGCTGCGCAATCGGATAGAGCAGCCCGCGCACGGTGATGGTCAGCGCGATAATCGCGACACCGAAATTACCGATCAGCCGCGACAAGAAAGAAAGGTAATAGAAAATCGGCTTTTCAATGACGCGGAACCAGCCCCAATCAATCGCCTTGTCGAAATTGGCGATCGCGCCGTCATCCTGATAGGCGTCGATCAGCGCCACCTCTTTAGCGCCTGCGAAAAAGCGCGCGCTCTGGCTCGCGGTTTTTCCCGGTGCGACGGTAATCGCAGGGGTGGTATAGTCAGCCTGAAACACATTATCGGGCGTGCCGCGAAACCCGGCATGGACTTGCGTTTTCTGGTCCGGAATGAGTGCTGCCAGCCAGTAAATATCACCAAAGCCGAGCCAACCGCCGCGGTGATCGAAATAATTCTCCCCCGCCTTGGCACTGGTATTCGACATCCGCGCCCAGACGGTCGGGTCTTGCCCTTGCAAATTCTGGTAGGTGATATCGTAATTGGCGCCGGGGCCAAACACGCCGACCGGACCGACATGGTTGGTCCAGGTATCAATTTCGCTGGGCACGCCCGTGCGCGACACCAGCGCATAAGATTTGAGCGTCACCGGCGTAGCGCCAGGATTGGCGACCGACTGCGCCACGCTGAACATGTAATTCGCATCGATCGCGATGCGCAGTTCGAACCGCAGCCCTTGCGGGTTGACCCAGCGCAGCGTCACCGGCGTTTGCGGCGTCAGCTGCGCGCGGTCGGCGGTCCACACGCTGTCCTTGGTCGGGGTCGCAATGCCGTCACCCGCCCAGCCAAAGCTCGCAAAATAGCTGTTCGCTGTGCCCGATGGCGACAAGAGCCGCACCGGCGGCGCATTTTTGGCAATCGCCTCGCGGTGGCGCAGCAGCACCAAATCGTCGATCCGCGCGCCCTTCAGATTGATCGACCCGCGCAGCGACGGTGTGATAATCGCCAGCCGCGGCGTTTCGCGCATCACCGCTGCCCGGTCGCGCACCGCCGCTTTGACTGGAGCTGCGGCAGCGGGGGAGGCGGGCCCCTCGGTGGCCTTGGTCGCAACCGTCGCTGCCGTGGCCTCCACCTTGGCGGTCGGCCGGGGGGGCGGGGGCAGGATTTGCCCGGCCACGATTGGCCAGCCGAGCAGGATCACCGCAGCTATGATCGCAAAGATTAAGAGGTTGCGATTGTCGTCACTCACGTGGGATTCCCCAA
>PNLG01000349.1 GCA_013822915.1 Sphingomonas sp.
TATCAGCACGGCGCAAACCGCACTGCGCTTATGGTGCTGCTCAATTTCTTTGTCATTGGCGTCGGCGCGACCGCCATTTTTTCGATCCTCAAAATCGCCTTTAGCGGAGCTGCGGCATGAGCGCGTACAAGATCATCGACCACACCTATGACGCTGTCGTGGTGGGTGCGGGCGGCAGCGGGTTGCGCGCGACCATGGGCATTGCCGAGGCGGGGCTGAAAACCGCGTGCATTACCAAGGTGTTCCCGACGCGCAGCCATACCGTTGCGGCGCAGGGCGGGATTGCCGCCTCGCTCGGTAATATGGGGCCGGATCATTGGACCTGGCACATGTATGACACGGTGAAGGGGTCGGACTGGCTGGGTGATCAGGACGCGATCGAATATTTGTGCCGCGAGGCGCCCGCCGCCGTTTACGAGCTGGAACATGCCGGTGTGCCGTTCAGCCGGACCGAGGACGGCAAAATCTATCAGCGCCCGTTCGGCGGCATGATGCAGAATATGGGCGAGGGGCCGCCCGCGCAGCGCACCTGCGCCGCCGCTGACCGCACCGGCCACGCCATGCTCCACGCGCTCTATCAACAGAGCCTGAAATATGATGCTGATTTCTATATCGAATATTTCGCGCTCGACCTGATTATGGAAAATGGCCCCGATGGGCCGGTTTGCCGGGGCGTGATTGCGCTGTGCATGGAGGATGGCTCGATCCACCGCTTCCGCAGCCATGCCGTGGTGCTGGCAACGGGCGGCTATGGCCGGTGCTATTTCTCCGCCACCTCGGCGCATACCTGCACCGGCGACGGCGGCGGCATGGTGCTGCGCGCGGGGTTGCCGCTGCAGGACATGGAGTTTGTCCAATTCCACCCGACCGGCATTTACGGCGCGGGCGTGCTGATTACCGAGGGCGCGCGCGGCGAAGGCGGCTATCTCACCAACAGCCAGGGTGAGCGCTTCATGGAGCGCTATGCCCCGTCCGCCAAGGACTTGGCGAGCCGCGACGTCGTGTCGCGCTCAATGGCGATGGAAATCCGCGAGGGGCGCGGGGTGGGCAAGGAGCAGGACCATATCTTCCTCCACCTCGACCATATCGACCCCAAGGTGCTGGCCGAGCGGCTGCCCGGCATTACCGAGACGGGCAAGATTTTTGCCGGTGTCGACCTGACGCGGCAACCTTTGCCGGTCGCGCCGACCGTCCATTACAATATGGGCGGCATCCCGTGTAACTTCCACGGCGAGGTTGTGCATCTGAAGGATGGTAATCCCGATGCGGTGGTGCCCGGCCTGTTCGCGGTGGGGGAGGCGGCATGCGTGTCTGTCCACGGCGCCAACCGGCTGGGGTCCAACTCGCTGATCGACCTTGTGGTGTTCGGCCGTGCAACCGGTCTTCGGATCAAGGAAACGCTCAAACCCCAGACGCCGCACAATCCCCTGCCCAAGGGGTCGGAGGAGCTGGCGCTCGCCCGGCTCGACAAGTTCCGCCACGCCAATGGCACCGCCCCCACCGCTGAACTGCGGCTGGAGATGCAGCGCACGATGCAAAAACACTGCGCCGTCTTCCGCGACAATGCGCTGCTGAGCGAGGGGCAGGCAAAGATGGCGGCGACCTACGCTCGGCTGGCGGATGTGAAGGTCAGCGACCGGTCGCTGATCTGGAACACCGATCTGGTCGAGACGCTCGAGCTCGACAATCTGCTGGCGCAAGCGGTGGTGACGGTGAATTCGGCCGCCAATCGCCAGGAATCGCGCGGCGCGCATGTGAACGAGGATTATCCCGACCGCGACGACGCCAATTGGATGAAGCACACGATCGCGACGTTCGAGGGTTGGGGCGGCGACGGCGGCGCGGTCGCGATCGATTACCGCCCGGTGCATGACTATACGCTCACCGACGATATCGAGTATATCAAGCCGAAGAAGCGGGTTTATTGAGTAGAGGCACACCGTTGCTTGATCGCCGCGCCTTGTTTTCAGGGTTGGTGCTGGCGGTTTTCTTGCCGGATGTTGCCGATGCACGTCGCGGTCGGCGGGGTCGGCGGGCGCGAGGTAGCAACGGATCACCCGCGCGCGGCACTACTGATGGGGATTGCCCTTGCAATGGTGGGCGCGTTTGCGTCGGGCCGCGCGGCGGTCGCTATTGCATCACCAGCGGCGGGCGCAAGCGTTACGGGGTTTAGCGCGGTTGCGTCGCCCGACCCGCCCTGCAATGGCGCACTCCATGTCTAACCGGGCGTTGACACTGCCCGCCGCGCGCCCGACACTCGAGGCATAATCCGGGGGTTTTGGCGTGGCGGCGTTTCGATATCTGCGCATTTTCGCAAGCGCGTTCCTCGCGACCGTCGCGCTTGTGCCCGCCACCCCGCCAACCGCTGCGCAGCAGCAGCCGCGCCAACCCCCTGTCCACGGGACACCGCCGCCGTTTTTCAACGGTTTGAGCTATGAGGATGCGGTCCGGTATTCGGATGGCGGCGCAGAAGTCGAGCATCACCGCACCCCCGCCGACGAATTGACCGAACATCGCCGGATCGACCGCGCGCTCGCAGCCCTTGCCCCGCAGCGCAAGGGCGTGGTCGACGCCTATGTCGTCAGCATTGCGCTCGACAGCGACGGCAATTTCTCGCGCGAGGCGCGGGAGGCGGGGCGGGTGCTGGCGCGGCGCTATGACGGCGCGGGCCGCACGATTACGCTTGCCGGGCCCGACGGGCGCGGGGGCGCGGATTTGCCGCGCGGCAGCCCGGCGCATCTCGGCCTTGTGCTTGCCCGGATTGCCGAAGTGATGGACCGGGCCGAGGATGTGCTGGTGCTCTATTCCACCAGCCATGGCGCGCGGATCGGCGTGGTTTACAATGACGGCGATAATGGTTTCGGCATTATCAGCCCGGCGCGGCTGGCCGCGATGCTCGACGGGCTGGGGATCAAGCAGCGGCTGGTGATTGTCAGCGCGTGCTATTCGGGCAGTTTCGTGCCGGCGCTTTCCGACAGCGACAGTGCGGTGCTGACCGCTTCGGTCGGCGATCGCACGTCATTCGGGTGTCAGGCGGACAATGACTGGACGTTTTTCGGCGACGCACTCATCAATAACGCGCTCCGCAAGGTACAGTCGCTCGACACTGCAGCGGCGGAGGCTGCCCGGCTGGTGGCCGAATGGGAAGCGCGCGGGCGGCTGGAACCCTCTCTACCGCAAAGCTTTATCGGCGAGCGGGCGAAGCTGTGGCTGGCCGCGCTCGACAAGCGCGCGCCAACGGTCGCAACTGCGCCGGTCGGGACGCCCGCCGTGACTCTGCTCGACAAGCGTTAAGGGGGGCGGCGGGCCGCAGGACGAGCCCGATGGCGTCGATGAGCTGCCCGTGACACCGCGCGCTCCGGCAACAATCAGGGGATAATCCGTCCCTTCGCGTGCACAAACAAGCCGCAGTCGTGCGGCGGTTGTCGGTAAGCGTGGGTTAACTGGCTTTGGTAGGAAGTGGGAAGTGTAGCACCTGCTCCAACAGGGGCGGGCGCGCACTGGTGATGCTGGTGCGCGCCTAAACCCCCGATCCAACCGAAGAGGTGATCATGACTGCTATAACAAGAACAGCGGGCGGCTTTGGCCTGTCCGCGTGGACAGCGGCGGCACTTGCCGCCGCGCCGCTTGCCGTTGTCGCGGTGGGCGCGGCGATTACGGCGGCGACCACGACCGCGGTGCCCGTGGGCGCTGCGGTCGAGGCTGGCCCCGACCAGACGATTACGCTTCCGACCAATCAGGTGACGCTGAACGGGCGGATCAACGGCGTGACCGCGCGCTGGGTGACGCGCGCCGGGGCAGCGCAATCGACCGTTGCCTCGCCAGCATCGGCGGTGACCACGGTGACTTTTGCGCGGGCGGGCACGTATAAGTTCGAGCTGCAATCGATCAATGCGCGCGGGCGTATCGTCGGCCGCGACAGCGTGAAAGTGTTCGTGCAGAAGGCACCGCCCGCCACGCCCGGCGGCCCGACCGCGATTGGCTCATGGCGCGAGCGCATCGTGAATAGCGATGGCACGATTAACGCCGCACAATATGAGTATGTCGCCAAAAACTATAACAAGGAGGAGATTCTGAATTATCGGCTCGGGCCGAGTGCTGTTGACGCAGGCGCCCGGGCCGAGATCCAAACAGTGTATCAACCTGATCCCAACGGCTTGTGGAAGGGTGGGCTGAACAAGGCGCTCGCTGACAAGTTCTGCCAGACGTCTGACAAGTTGATCCAAAACGACAACCCCGGCGGTTATGGCGATGGCTTCCAAGGCGGCGGCGGCTGGCAAATGTCGGGCCAGATGCTGTTCGCGCCCGATGCCAGTGCTCCGGCTGATTTCAGGGCAGGCGTGTCGAACATGGTCGCGTTTGATGGCGCAATGGCCACACGGTCAAGCGATGGAACAACGCAAGCCCTGTGCATGCGCATGGGCGCCAGATGGTATGGTGACTGGTGGCTCCGCAATAATATGGCGGCCCCGACGACGCCTTCAGTTGGTCGGCAAATTACCCGGAACCCCAATCTGCCGCTCCCGGCAGTGGCGACGACGCGCGGGTTTGCGCAGGCATCCGTCACCGGCTTCACGGCCTTTCAGAATGGCCTGATCGTCGCCGCCGGTACCGGCAACGATGCTTACGATGGTGCAGGCAATGGAACGGCGGTTTCGCCCGTATTGCAATTGCCGGAAGGCAAGGTGCCCACCGCACTTGCGCTGACCGCGATGAACGAGTTCCTCTTTGCGACTATCTGGGACGTTAAAACCCAAAAGGGCCAGTTGGCGGTGATCGCCGTCGGCCCGGCTGACCCGTCCAACATCGGCAATGCAGATGCCAAGCGTCATGGTTGGGGGACACAAAGCTGGCCCGAAATTCGCGGTCTGAAGTTGTTGGGCTTTGTCGATTTGCCGATGGCCGCACCCAACAGCCTGTCGGTGTCGCTCAACACGGGGACGGGGAAATTTCGCGGGCATGATACTTGGCGTGGCCCTGAGCTTTTGACCCAGGCCGGACGCGATGCTTGGTACAGGCGCAGCAACTTGCCGTTGGTTAATGGCTTGGGCGACGACCAGTATTGGAAGCTGCTGGCGACCGCAGGCTATGCGATGGTCGGCTCTCGTGCCGAGAACAAGGTCGCCTTTGTCGATCTGCGGCCCTTGCTCACAGCATATCGTGACCAATACTTCACAACTCAGGCGAAGTGGGATGAGACCGCCAACAGCAATCAGGGCAATGCCGACAATCAGTGGCCCTACACCTTCGCTTTCCGCCCCTCACAGATGCCCAGGGTACTCGGCACCCTCGACATCACGCAGCCAACGGCTGTTTTCGCAAAGCACCGTAATTCCGCGCCGGGACGGGCCTACTTTGTCGAAAGTGCGCGCAATTGGGGCGGTGCGGACCGTTATGCCTGGATCGGTGCGATGGATGGCACGCTGCGCCGCTATAACATTACTTCGCTGCTCGATCCCAGCCTGACCCCCGTCATGCCGACTACACCCGACAAGGTTGTGAAGAGCGGCATGAACCCAGTGCAGATTGTGTCGACAATGCCGAATACCTCGCCAACCGATGATCTGTTCGTGGTCAGCCGCGCGACCCGCACGATCTTCACCTACACCTTTGACGGGACCCCGTTGACACCGCTCAAAGACAGTCGTCTGGTTGATCCAGTGTTTCTGACCATCGGCGGGAATGGTGTGGGCTTTGGCGGGTCCGGCAAGGATCGCGCGCTAGGTGCCCGCGCGCTGACGATCCTCGACTACAATGGCAAGACCGTCCATGTTTATGGCATGCTTGCTGACGATACTGCCAAGCTTTACGAAGGCGATAAATACAAGCCCGAACTGGATGAGCAATGGCCGTATATCGGGCCTGACGGCAGGACGGTGCAGCCCTACCAATATGGCTCGGGCAACAGGGTCGCCGGTAAGCCGTTCATGTACTCAATCGACGAGGTGATCTAACCAGCCAGCGACCGGGGGGGGGGCAGGAGCGCTCCCCCGACCTGACGGGTGTGGCGCACGCCATGGCCTGCACCCGACATCACTATCATTTGCGACGCGGCGCAGGCTCATGTATCGGCAATGCCGATGGGGGCCTGCGCCCTTTTTGTAACGACAGGATATCAGACGCGATGGCCGAGTTTTTTCTCCCCGCCAACAGCAAGATCAGGAACGAGGGCAAGCGCCACGCCGCGACCGCCGGTGCCCAGCGGATCAAGAAATTCAAAATCTATCGCTACGACCCCGATAGCGGCGAAAACCCGCGCTACGACGATTTCGAGATTGACCTCGACGATTGCGGCCCGATGGTGCTCGACGCGCTGATCAAGATGAAGGCGGAGCAGGATTCGACGCTCACTTTCCGGCGTTCATGTCGGGAGGGGATTTGCGGGTCGTGTTCGATGAACATCGACGGCACCAATACGCTGGCCTGCACCAAGGCGATTGAGGATGTGAAGGGCGATATCCGCATCACCCCCCTCCCCAATATGGAAGTCATCAAGGATCTGGTGCCCGATTTCACGCATTTCTATGCGCAATATGCGTCGATCAAGCCGTGGTTGCAGACGGTGACCACGGCGCCCGCTGGCAAGGAACGGCTCCAGTCGCCGGAGGATCGCGCGAAGCTGGACGGGCTGTATGAGTGCATCCTGTGCGCATGCTGTTCGACCAGCTGCCCGAGCTATTGGTGGAACAGCGACAAATTCCTGGGGCCTGCGATCCTGCTTCAGGCGTATCGCTGGCTGGCCGACAGCCGCGACGAGATGACCGGGGAGCGGCTTGACGAGCTGGAGGATCCGTTCCGCCTCTATCGTTGCCACACGATTATGAACTGCGCGAATGTGTGCCCAAAGGGGTTGAACCCGGCGAAAGCGATTGCCGAGATCAAGAAGCTGGCGGTTGAGCGCGTGGTCTGACGCTTTGGGTGACGCGCGCGTGATGCCGGTTGGACGATCGGGGCAGCCCCGTGGCTGAGCCGCCCTTCCGCTATTTCGAGGCGCCCGACCATCCCGGCTGGATGACGTGGGAGCTGGCCGACCCAACCCGGTTCAACGCGCTGTTCGGACCGTTTTTGCTGCGGGTGGAGGATGGCACCGCGCGGGTGCGGATGACCCCGCGCCACGCGCATTCGAACCTCAGCGGCAAAATGCATGGCGGCGCGCTGATGGCGTTTGTCGACATGGCGATTTTCGCCGCCGCGCGCGGCGGCGAAAATCGCCATGTCGACAAACGCCAT
>PNLG01000095.1 GCA_013822915.1 Sphingomonas sp.
AGCTGTTATCCGCACATTAAACTCAAACGGCAACCGTTGCAGCCGCCGCACCAGGAAATTGCTTTTCGCGCCCTTGCCTTGGCTTAGCCCGGTAAAGCGCACCTCGGTGATCATGTCGCCGTCAAGCGCGCCGTTCATCGCGACGGTCAGGCTCTTATACCGCAGCGATTTGAGCGCCTGAAACGCGGTATTGCCCCAAAAGCCCAGATCCTCCTGGCTGACTTCGCCGACATAGGCGATGGTGCCGCCGCCGGCGCGGACCCGCAATTCGCCATTTTCGATGCGGCCGCCTTTCGCGTTGAAAATGATCGGCAGCGTGCCGTCGAAAACCCCGGTCGCGTCGAGATTTTTGAAGTCGAGCTGCTGCAGAAACTCGCCCGCATCCACCCCCTCCAGCCGAAAGGTCAGCCGCCGCTCGGCACTTACCGCCAGGTCGAGGTCGGACGGGTCGAGCAGCAGCGCCCCTTGTGCAAACGGCCAACGCCCCCCCTCGATCCGGACATGCTGGTCGGGAAGCAATTGATACTCGATCACGCCGCGCTCCACCGCGACACCGGGGTTGACCCGCGCCACCGTCACTCGCTGCCCCGGCGCGGTTACCATATTGAGCAGGTCGGTAAATTGGATCTCGGTCGCGATCCCCTCAACCGGGCCAAAGGCGGCGTCGAGGTCGAGCCCAGTGGTGCGGAACACGCCGCTGCTCGTTGCGCCATCGGCGGTCCAGTCGATCCGTCCCGTGCCGCTCACCGCGCCGCGCACTTCGGCGACTACGCCGTAGGTCAGCGGGGTCAGCCGGTTGGGCTGAAAGCTGTCCGAAAACAGGGTGTCGGGCACGCTTAGGTCGGCATGGCCCACACCGGAGGCGAGGTCATGGGCAATCGCTGCCCGCACGATTGCGGGGTCATGGCCGGGCGCGTGCAACGTCGCGGTCGCGGTGATCTGCCCATCCGCCAGCGTCAGCGCCATGTCGCGGCTGACCAGCGGGTTGAAACGCGTGTCGATAGCGGCATCGGCAACTTGCAGCGCGCCACTGAGTGACAGCGCGCCCTCTGCAAACTGCCACGCGCCCGCCGCCTCGCTCATCCGCAGCGGCACTGTGCCGATATGGCCCGAAGCGCCCGTGAAGCGCCCGCCTGCGCCCGCACCGCTGATCGTGCCGTCGAGCGATGCCGCCTCGACCACCGTCACCGCTTCGCCCTCACCAAGCGCCGCGCGCGGGGTGGTGATGGTGAAGCCATTGCTGCCCAGCCGGTAACGCAGCCCGTCCGCCGCCAGCCGCACCGGCGATCCGCCAAGCGTCCCGCTCAGCGCGACATCGGCGACGCGCGCCGTCCCTGACAAGCGCTCCCCATCGACCCGCGCGAGCGCCGTCCCTTCTGCGCAGACCCGCGCCCGCGCCGGATCAAGCGTCAGCGCCGCCACCCGCACCCGGTCAAACGCGATCAGCGTGCAGCCCGGATTGATCGCGACGCCGCGCCCGTCCCAACGCGCGCTGACCGCCGCGCGCATCCCGTCGATCCGCCCGCCGTCCACCGGCCCGCTGAACCGCACCGCGGCCTGCACTCGGCCACTGCTGCGATCGACCACCGCCTGAAAGTTGGAAATATCGAGCCGCGCGGTCCCCGCGGCATAGGGAGAAATGCGCCCGCGGACGCGGATCGCCCCGCCGATGCGCGCCTGCGATAGCTGCACCCGCGCCCCCGGCAACCCGCTGCCGCCCAAACTCAGCGCCGTGTTAAGGCGTAATCCTGCGCCGTCGATCGTAATCGCCTCCGCCCCGGCGAGCGTGGCGCGCGCGCCGCTCGTGCTCGCCAACGCAATCTGGCCGATCACGGCGCGAAAGCCGGATGCAGCGGGCATGACGTCGAGTTGTGCCGTCCCGCCAAAATCGCGCGCCGCTGCCAGCCCTGCCCTCGCCGCTGCCGACACCAGCGGGGCGAACGGCGTGCCCGATCCTGTGCTGCCCGCCACCGCGATCGTCCGCAGCCGCGCGGGTGAGAGCGCTGCCCCCGTCGCCGACACGCGCCCGGCAAATCCGCTCCCCCCAAGTCCGGCGTGATAGCGCCCGATGAGCATCAGGCGCTTGGCGCTCGCCTCGGTCGCAGCGATTTGGCTGGCGTTGAGCGTCACCTCGCCTGCGGTCCGAGTCGCATTGCCCGCAAAGTCGACGATGCCCGATCCGCCGGCTGCCCGCGCAACGCCGCTGCGCAGTGCGCCAAAGCCGATGCGCACGCGTCCCGCCCAGCGGTCAAAGGTCGCGCCAAGCTGCGCATCGACGTCCGCGCTGACGTTGGCGACCGCCCCCGCATCACAGGTGACGCCCGCCGCCTGCACTGGCCCGGTCAGCAGCGCCCGACCGTCTTGCGTTCGCAAGCGCAGCGCCCCGCTAACGCCCGTCGCCCGGCACCCGCCGCCGGTCAACGTCTCGCTTCCAACCGCCAGCGTCCCTGCAAACCCATTGTCGATCCGCCCGCGCCCCGCCAGCCGCGCCTCGACCATGCCCGCCGGGGTGACGAGCGACAGCCGGCCATCGGCCAGCTCCAACCGATAAGCGGACAGTCGCGCTACCTGTCCCGTGCTTGCGGGGAGCAGCCGGTCGAGCGCGCCGAGCATCAACCGCCCATCGGCCAACCGCCCACGCACCCGCACTCGGCCTGCCCGAATCCCCGTCACTTGCGCACCGCTGAGCGACACATTGGTGTCAAGCTCGACCCAGTCGGCGGTCAGGTCGGGCCGTGCCGGATCGCCAATCACCACGCGCTCCAGCCGCTGGGTGCGCAGGCCAAGCTCGGTAATTTCATAGCGCGCCGCAACCTGGCGGCTTGCGAGTTCGCGGTTCACCCATTCGGTCGCGATCGCGCGCCGCCCGATCCACGCCCCCGCCGCCGTCACCAGCGCCAGCACCGCCAGCGATCCGCCGATCCAGCGCAGTCGGTGGCGCGTCGGGCGGGCAGCTTGCCGATGATCGCCGGTTGATTCGCGCACACTCACTCCCGGCCACCCGCCTTGGTGGCTAGCATAGCCCGCGCGATCCCATGCGCAATTGCCACCCGCTGCGACAAGGCGTAATTCCCCCCGCGCATGAGCATGTCCGGCGATCCCCAGCGCGAAAGCGGCCCGCCGCCCGACCATCACGGCCACCGCGCGCGCCTTCGCCAGCGGCTCGTGGGGCAAGGCGGCGATGGTCTCCATGATTATGAGCTGATCGAATATCTGCTCGCGCTGGCGATCCCTCGGCGCGATACCAAGCCGCTGGCAAAGGCGCTGCTCGCCGAATTTGGCGGCATCGGCGCACTGATGGCCGCCCCCGCCGATGAACTGATGCGCGTGAAGGGCATCGGGGAGACGACGATTGCGGCGATCAAGATCGTGCAGGCCACCGCGCTGCGGATGCTGCGCACGCAAGTCGCCAACCGTCCGGTCATCGCCAATTGGCAAGCGCTGATCGATTACCTCCACGCCGACATGGCGCATCACCTGATCGAGCGGGTGCGCGTGCTCCACCTCAACACCCGCAACATGCTGATCCGCGACGAGCTGATCGCCGAGGGGACGATCGACGAAGCCGCGGTCCATGTCCGCCAGATTTTGAAGCGCGCCATGGATCTGGGATCGGCGTCAATCATTCTGGTGCACAACCACCCCGGCGGCGACCCATCCCCCAGCCGCGCGGATATCGAGCTGACGCGCAGCATTGCGACTGCGCTGAAGGCACCGGGGATCGCGCTGCACGATCACATCATCATCGGCACGCAGGGGCATGTCAGCCTGCGCGCGCAAGGGCTGATCTGAACCGCGCACGCCGGGAAGCCGCCCGCCCCCCGGCGCCGCGTGCGGGTTCAGAACTTCGCGGCGATCTGACCACCGAAAAAGCGCGGTTCCGCCGGGATCAGCGTCGCCCCGCCAAACGCCCCGCCGGTATTGCCCGCGTCGAGCAGATAGCGCGCATTGGTCGCGTTGCGGATGAAGCCCGACAACTCATAGCGCCCGTCCATGAAGCTGACGCCCGCGCGCAAATTGGCGAGCACCACCGGCCCCTGCGCAATCAACGGGTTGTTGGGCACTTCAAAGAAAATGCGGCTGCGATAGGTCACGGTCGGCGTCGCGAACAGCTTTACCCCGCCGCCAATCGGCGCGTCGATCGTCAGGCCCGCCGCCAACTGCACTTCGGGCTGAAGGCGAAAGCGATTGCCCGCAAACCGGCCATTGGCGGCCGTCTGGTCGATCCCCCCGCTGATATAGCCGACATTTGCAAACAAATTGGCCCAGGAAAGGAGTTTCAGATTGGCCTCGGCTTCAAAGCCCAGATTGCTTGCGGTGCCCGCGCTCACCGTCACCACCTGACCCGTGCCGGTGACGACCGAAACCTGGAAATTGAAATATTGCTGATAATACAGCCCAATCGACCCGGAGAGCGGCCCGACGCGCCCCTTCAGCCCCCCTTCGTAATTCCACACCACTTCCTCGCCGATCGGCGTGATTGCGGGCACGGGGCCAGCCGGGGTCGATGCTGCGGCAACCTGCACCACCGGCGAGCGGCGCCCCTTCGACACCGTCACAAAGAAGTTCACATTGTCGTTGATGCGATAGAGCGCATTGAAGCGCGGGAGGACGGCGGCAAAGCTGTCTTCGGAGAAGAATGTCTGGCCGCGCGTATCGACCTGCCCCGGGATGACCGAGGGGCCACCCGTCAGGATCGAGCGCGGAACAGTCGCGAAAAAGCCCGACCGGCGCTTTTCGATCTGAATCCGCACCCCCGCCGTCAGTTCGAGTTGGCGCACCGGCGTCCATGCCACATCGCCAAAGACCGAATAAGTGTCGTTGCGGCCGATATTGCCGAAAACCGACCGGTTGAAAATGGGCGGCAGCGCGTCGGCCGGAACGGTGCCGTTCGGCGCAACACAGGTTGGTCCAAGCCCGCCACCAAGGCACGCGAAGAACACCCGCTCGTTGGTGGAAAAGGGCACGATCTGTTGCCCATCTTCGCGGAAGTAATTCCATCCGAACGCCGCCCGGAATTTCGGATCAATATAGGTGAAGCGCCCCTCATGATTGACCTGATACCCGAAAGCCTGTTCGGCGAACTCCAGGAACGTCGCGCGCGACCCGTCGGCGTCGAAAATCTCAAGGCTGTCGAACCGGCGGTACCCATTGGTCGTGGTGAAGTTCCAGCCTTCGGCAAAGTCATAGCCCAGCGTCAGATTGGCGTCATACACATCGCGCGTCAGGCCAAGCAGCGGCGCACCCAGCACGGCGGCCGATTGCGGCGAGCCGCTGAGGTTCGCCGGGCCGAAGGGATTGGGCGGGCCGGCTTCGGTCGGCAGGCGGCTGGAGATGAACGGCGTGCCGCCATTGCGCTGACGGTCATAAGTGGCGACGAAATCGAGCGTGAAAGCATCGACCGGCGCGAAATGCAGCGACCCGCGCAGGCCAAGCTGATCCTGCGAATACAGGTCGCGCTGCACCGTTGAGAGGTTGCGGACATAGCCGTCGCGATTCTTATATTCGCCCGCAAACCGCACCGCGATCGTGTCGTTGCCGTAATTGACAAAGCCCGAGGCGAGCCGCGCATCGAAATTGCCATAGCCCAGCGTCAGCGCGCCCGATGTGCCCGGCCGTGGCTTCGCCGAAATAATGCTGATCGCGCCCACCGCCGATGCGGTGCCGAACAGCGTCGCCTGCGGCCCCTTGATCACCTCCACCCGGTCGACGTCGAAAATCGCCTGATACGACCCGCGCGACCGCGAGATGTCGACGCCGTTATAATAAAGCGTCACGCGCGGCCCTTGCTGGGCCGAGCCGCTGTCCGACGTGATGCCGCGAATGACAATGCCGGGGTTGTTCGCGCTCTGCTCCTGAATGTTCAGGCCAGGCACAAAGTTCGACAATTCGTCGAGGTCCGAAACGCCAAGCTCGCGCAACCGCTGCCCGCTGTTGACCGAAATGGTAATCGGCACATCGACCGCGCGCTGCTCCACCTTTTGCGCGGTGACGATGACTTCATTTTCGTCGGGTTCGTCATCGGGTGCTGCCTGCGCGTGCGCCGTCTGAGCGATGAAGCCGGTGGACAGCAGCAGCGACGCGATGATGAAACGACGAATGGACATGATATGGCTCCCCCCGAATGGACGTGAGACGCGTTGGCGGGGGATTGTGAATGCTGCACTGCATTAGCGCGACATTCCGATGACAGGCGGACCAGGCGCGCATGCGATCTGCATGATCGAAACGACCAAACATCTGATCAATATATTAGAAATTGCCTCGCGCTCATTCGCCGCATCATCGCGCCATCCGCTCCTTTTACCCTAGAATTTTTGCAAACGCGAACACCTCGCCCGCCCGACTCGGCACGCGATAATGTGGTTTGGCGGGACGGGCGCGCTTTGCTAGGGGCACCGCACTGACTGAGCGGGCCGCATCCGGCACCGCCGCCCGCCGCCCGACCAAAGGAAGACTGCATGATCCCCCGCTATGCCCGCCCGGCGATGACCGCCATCTGGTCCCCCGAAACGCGCTATGCGATCTGGTTCGAGATTGAGGCGCACGCGACCGACGCGCTCGCCACCCTTGGCGTCGTACCCGCCGATGCTGCCGCTGCGCTGTGGCGGTGGTGGGCAACAAAGCCCGTGATCGACGTGGCGGCAATCGACGCAATCGAAGCGGTGACCAAGCACGACGTCATCGCTTTCCTCACCTGGGTCGCCGAACAAGTCGGCGATGACGCGCGCTTCATGCATCAGGGGATGACATCGTCCGATGTGCTCGACACCTGCCTGGCAGTGCAATTGGCGCGCGCCAGCGACTTGCTGCTCGCTGACATTGACGCGCTGCTTGAGGTGCTGAGGGCCCGCGCGATCGAGCATAAGCTCACGCCAACGATCGGGCGCAGCCATGGCATTCATGCCGAGCCGGTGACATTCGGGCTGAAGCTGGCGGGCTATTATGCGGAGTTTGCGCGCGCCCGCGCGCGGCTCGTCGCGGCGCGCGCGGAGGTTGCGACCTGCGCGATTTCGGGCGCCGTTGGCACTTTTGCCAATGTCGATCCGCAGGTGGAGGCGCATGTCGCCGCGCAATTGGGCCTGACGATCGAGCCGGTTTCGACGCAGGTGATCCCGCGCGACCGGCACGCTATGTATTTTGCGACGCTGGGCGTGATCGCGTCGTCCGTCGAACGGCT
>PNLG01000404.1 GCA_013822915.1 Sphingomonas sp.
GCTGGCGTCGCGCTGCGCTTCGCGGCGCGGCGCGCGGTCAAGACGGGCGGCGGGGTCGATATTCTGGCGTTGGTCCCCGACACTGATTTCGTGCCATGGGGCGGGGTTCAGGCAACGATGGCCGACGAGGCCCGCACCCATGCCGAGGCACTGGTCGCATCGGCGGCGGGCGCACTTATCACCGAATCGGGGTTGAAACCCCGGATCACCGTGCATCAGGGGGACGCGCGCAAACTGATCCGACAGATGATCGCAACCAACCCCGAAATCGCAGCGCTTGTGCTCGCCGCCGCGCCCGGCGGGCCGCCGGGGCCGCTGGTCGACCATTTCACCGGCGCCGATGTGGGCGCGCTGCCCGTGCCGGTGATGATCGTGCCCGGCTCGCTTTCGCCCGAGGCAATCGACCGGCTGAGCTGAGGACATTAACGCAAGCCGCTCCACGATAGCCATTCCATGGCCACTTTGCGGCCCCAAATCGCGCGAATAGCCCGATTACGCGGGCGATGATGTGGCGCGGATGGCGAGGGGTTTGACGATGCGGGTTGGGCCAATGCTGTTATCGCTGCTCGGCGCGGTCGCGCTCCTCGGCGCTGCGCCTGCTCCCAAAAACGATTGGCGGCCGGTCGTCAGCGGGCGGCTGGCAAATGGCGTGCGTTACGCGATCCTGCCGCGCCGGGGCAGCGAGCCGGGAGTCGCGCTGTTGATGCGCAACGAAGGCGGCTTCATCGCCGAACAGCGTCCCGGCGAGCGCGGGCTTGCACATCTGATCGAGCATTTATTCTTCCACAGCCCGACCAAGGCCGCGCCCGATGACGTGCATCGCTTTTTACGGATCGGCCTGCCGCTGACGTTTTCCGCGCCGACTGCGGGGACGACAACATGGCGCGAATCCAATTATTTCGTTTCGACCAAATCCGCTGCGCCGCACGGCCTCGACACCTTGTTGCGCCTGTTTCGCGAAGTCGCCACCGACCTGACCTTTCGCGCCGACACTGTCGCGGAGCAGCGCGCCGATGTGATGCGCGAGATGGCGTGGCGCAAACCGGGCAACGACACCTATGCGCGCTATATCGCCGCCGTCGCGCCGGGATCGCCCACGGATGTGATCGACGCGCAAAACTCCGATGATGTGCCGACCGCGTCGATCGGCACGATCCGGAGGCTTTATCGGCGCCTCTACCAGCCACAGAACATGATGGTGGTCGTGGTCGGGCCAGTTGATCCGGTTCGGACCCGTGCGCTGATTGCCAAACGCTTTGGCGGATGGCGCGGCAGCGCACGCGCGACGCCGCGCACGGCCTATCCATCGTTCGACCCTGTGCGCATCACCCCCATCAGCGTCGCCGCCCTGCCCGAGGGGCGACGCAGCACGGTGATGACGGTCGTGATGCCAAACCCGCCTGTGCCCGCGTCGCGCACCGCACAGGCGGATGCCGCGATCCTCGACATGCTGGCGATGCGCGCGGTCGGTGACCGGCTGGCGCAGGGTCAGGCGGGGAAAGCGGGCGCCTTTATCGAGCATGGCGAAAATGGCCACCGGCTGATCATTCTGTGGGACGATATCACCGATGATCGCTGGGCGCAGTCCGTCACCAACCTGAAGCGCACCACCTGCGACCTGCGGGAAAACGGCTTTACCGATGCCGAATGGAATGCCGCGCGCCGCAATGTCCTCGACGAGTTGAAGCAACGTGCGCGGTCGATGGCGAGCGTGCCCAGTGTCGAGCTGGCCAAAGACCTGTCGCACGCGCTGGCCGATGGGCGGGCGCTGATCCCGCCCGACGAATTGCTGACGCGCGCGCGCCTCCTGCTCCCGGCGACCGATCGCGCCGCTGGCAGCCGTTGGTGGCGCAGCCAATGGACCGCCGCGCGCGAGCATCTGCGGGTCGAGGCACCCGCACTCGCCACCGTCGCCGATCCGATTGCCGCCGTGCGCACCACCGCCGATGACGCAGTCGGCACCGCCTGCAAAATCCGCCGCTGAGCAGCGATTGGCAGCGCCTCCCCCAAATCCCTCCCCCAAACCCCTTGCCCTTACGCCGCGCGCGCGTCACGATGCGGGCATGCGCACCCTTTTCCTCGCTCCCGCCCTGATCGCTCTTGCCGCTGCCGCGAAAGCGCCCGATGCCCCCTCCCCCGCGCGGCTAAAGGCCGATGTGGAGGCGATGGTCGGGTTTGGCACCCGCAACACGCTTTCCTCCGCAACCGACCCCAAGCGCGGTATTGGTGCTGCCCGCAATTGGGCCGCGGCCCGGTTTGAGGCGATTGGCAAGGCGTGCGGCGGGTGCATTACCGTCGAGCGGATTTCGCGCAGCTTCACCGGCCCGCGCGCGCCCAATGGCGTGATTGTCGAAAATGTGCTCGGCATTCAGGCGGGACGCGACCCCAACCGCTTCATCATCATCGGCGCGCATATCGACAGCCGCGGGTCGGACACGCTCGACATCACCAAAGACGCGCCGGGCGCCAATGACGACGCATCGGGCGTCGCGCTGGTGCTGGAAGCAGCGCGCCATCTGTCGAAGCAGAAATTCGATGCAACCATCGTTTACGCCGTCTTTTCGGGCGAGGAACAGGGGCTGTGGGGCGGCACTTTGCTGGCGGAGACAGCGCGCGACCGGGGTTGGGACATCTCCGCGATGCTCAACAATGACATTGTCGGGAACACACTGGGCCAAAACGGAATCCGCGTCGCCGACCGGGTGCGGGTGTTTTCGGAAGGCATTCGCGCGTCGGAGGATTTGCGCGCGCAGCTTGCCCGGCGCGCCAATGGCGGCGAGGATGACGGGCCGAGCCGCACGCTCGCCAAGACCATCGACGACATTGCCGCCGCGCTTCCCGGCGGGCTCGACGTGTTTGTCGATCGCCGCCCCGACCGCTTTGGGCGCGGGGGCGATCATGAACCGTTTCTGCGGCTCGGCTATCCGGCGGTGCGCTTTTCGGTGGGGGCGGAAAACTGGACGCAGCAGCATCAGGATCTGCGCCGCGAGGGCGGCATCGATTATGGCGATACCGTCGACAAGATGGATTTCCCCTATCTGGCCAAAGTCACTGCGATCAACATCGCGACGATCCGCCGCCTGGCCGCGGCACCCGGCGCGCCAAAGGGAGTGACAATTTCGGGCGCGATCAGTTTCGACACCGACGTCAAATGGCAACCGGTGCCGGGTGCCGCCCGATACCGGGTTTACTGGCGGCGGACGGATGCGGCGCGCTGGACCGGATCACGCATCGTCGCGGGAACCTCGGTAAAGCTGGTCAACACCTCGATCGACGACCACCTGTTTGCGGTCGCTGCGATTGGCGCGGATGGCGCGGAAAGCCTGCCCGTGCTCGCGGGGCCGGAGCCCCGCTGAGCAATTCAGGGCCCGCTTAGCGGCAGCAGCAGCGCGGCTTGCGATAAACCTTGCGGGCGGGCTTGCGATACACTTTGCGCTTGGCGGTAACATAGCGCGTTTCGGTGACATATTCGGTCACCGTCGTTGTCACGACCGGCGCCGACTGGATCGTCACGGTAGAAACAGTGCCGGGCGGGCCCGCGGGATAGAATTGGCCGTTGACCGTCACGCCGCTGGCATAGCCGCCCGCGCTGTAAGTCTGATAATAACCGCCAGCGGGCACTTGGGTGATTTGCGGTTGTTGATAGGTAACGACCGGCGTCGGTGCCTGGAGCGGCGGCTGGGGCGGCTGGGGCGCCTGGGTCCATGTGCCGGTATAGGTGCCCTCCCACCGACCGGGGGCGCTGTATTGGCCCTGATATCCCCCTTGCGGACCGCCGGCATAGGCGCCTTCATACCGGTCCCACCCGATATTGCCGACCGAGTCATAAACACGACCGCGATCGTCGATCATCACCGCATCATCATAATAGCGGATCCAGCGATAACCGCGGGGCGGCGTCGCCAGCCCGAAATAAGCGTAATCGTCGATGAAAAAGTTGGAGCCGATCCAGTAATTCGGCACGCGCCAACCGCGCACTGGGCGGCGATAAGCTGCCCAGCCACCGGGGGCGCGATAACCGCCCGCCCACCGACCGTTGATCTGCTCGCCCCAACGCGAGGCGCGTGGGCCCTGTGGCAATTGATTAAGCGTGTGGGCAGGCGGGCCCTGAACCGTGCTTGTCTGAACCTGCACTTGCGGGAGCGCGCTGCCGGTGGAGGTCACCTGCGGCGCTGTCGGCAGAGGCGCACCATATTGCGCACCATATTGCGCTGCTGAAACGTCGAGTCGCTGCGCGGCCGCTGGCGTGGCACATGCGGCGGTGGAAAGAACAATCATCGCAATCAAGCGGCTTTGCATGGTAAACGCTCCCTGCTGGTCGCCGCCGCAACCCATTGGCGGGCAATCAGTTAACAGATTTGTTACCATTTTCTGCCGATTTCCGCTAGTTGGCACCACTGTGCCACTTTGGGGCAATGGCGGAGGACGCCGCGTTATAGGCGCGTCGCAAGCAGCGCGGCCAGCGCTTCCACCCCTGCTGCATCGGTCGCGTCGAAGCGCGCGGTCCGGGGGCTATCAAGGTCGATCACCGCAATCAGCACACCTTCGCGCACCACCGGCACCACCAGTTCCGACGCGCTATCGGCGTCGCAGGCGATATGGCCCGGAAAGGCGTGGACATCCGCCACAAGCTGTGTCGTGCGGGTCGCCGCTGCGGTCCCGCAAACCCCCTGCCCCACGGGTATGCGGATGCACGCCGGTTTGCCCATGAATGGCCCGAGCACCAGCTCGACTCCGATCCGCCGGTAAAACCCCGCCCAATTCAGATCGGGCAGATATTGCCACATCAGCGCGGCGGCATTGGCCATGTTCGCGACCGGATCAGGCTCGCTTGAGGTCAGCGCGTCCATTGCGCCAAGCAAATCTCGGTAGAGCGCGGGCTTGTCCGCTGTGTCGATCGCAAAGGCATACATACACCGGGATGTAGGTCGGCGGGCCACCGCGCGCCAGCCCCTGATCCGTTCGCTGTGCCAAAACCTGCGATCGCGCTTGCCTTGCCCGCCCGCATCGCGGCACAGTTGCGTCCGTCAAGGAGAGCGCGATGTCCGCAACCTATCCCGTCCCGCCGCATTGGGCCGCGCGCGCGCAGGTCGATGCCGCCCGCCACGCCGCGATGACCACCGCTGCGCAGACCACGCCCGATGCGTTCTGGCTGGAACAGGCGGCACGGCTCGACTGGATCACCCCGCCCACGCGCGCGGGCGAATGGTCGTTTGAGGAGGCGACATTCGGGATCAACTGGTTTGCTGATGGCGTGCTGAGCGTGAGCGCCAACTGCATCGACCGGCACCTCGCGGCGCGGGGCGAGCAGACCGCGCTGATCTGGGAACCCGACGCGCCGGAGGAAGCACCCCGCCGCTTCACCTATGCGCAGTTGCACGCCGAAACCTGCCGCTTTGCCAATGTGCTAAAGGCGCAGGGCGTGGCCCGGGGCGACCGCGTCACCATTTACATGCCGATGATCCCCGAGGCCGCCTTTGCCGTGCTCGCCTGCGCGCGGATCGGTGCCATCCACTCGGTGGTGTTCGGCGGCTTTTCGGCAGAAGCGCTCGCCGGGCGGATCACCGATTGCGACTCCAAACTCGTCATCACGGCGGACGAGGGCCGCCGGGGGGGCAAGCGCATTCCGCTCAAAGCCGCAGTCGATGCCGCTGCGGATCATGCGCCCTGCCTCCAGACCGTGATCGTAGTGGCCGCGACGGGCGCTGATGTACCGATGCAGCCGGGGCGCGACGTTTGGTATCATGAAGCAGCCGCATCGGTCCCCGCCGACTGCCCGCCCGAACCAATGAACGCCGAAGACCCGTTATTCATCCTTTACACCAGCGGATCGACCGGCAAGCCCAAGGGGGTGCTACACACCGGCGGCGGCTATCTGCTCTGGGCCAGCCTCACCCACCATTGGTGTTTCGATTACCGGCCCGGCCCAGATTCGGCTGACGTGTGGTGGTGCGCCGCCGATATCGGCTGGGTAACGGGGCACAGCTATATCCTTTACGGCCCGCTCAGCAATGGCGCGACGACGCTGATGTACGAGGGGCTGCCCAACTGGCCTGACGCCAGCCGCATCTGGCAGATTGTCGACCGGCACCAAGTCCACACGATCTTCACCGCGCCGACCGCTTTGCGCGCGCTGATGAAGGAGGGCGACAGCTCGGTTCGGGCCACCTCGCGCGCGTCGCTCCAACTGCTCGGCACCGTGGGCGAGCCGATCAATCCGGAGGCGTGGCGCTGGTATCATGATGTCGTGGGGGAGGGTCGCTGCCCGATCATCGACACTTGGTGGCAGACGGAAACGGGCGGCGCGATGATCGCCCCGATGCCGGGTGCCACCGCGCTCAAACCCGGCAGCGCTACCCGCCCCCTGCCCGGCGTGCAGCCGCAGATTGTCGATCCCGAAGGCAGAGTGATGGAGGGCGCCACCGAGGGCAATCTGGTGATTGCGGCAAGCTGGCCGGGGCAGATGCGTACCGTCTGGGGCGATCATGCGCGGTTTTTCCAGACCTATTTCACCACCTATCCCGGCAAATATTTCACCGGCGACGGCGCGCGCCGCGACGCCGATGGTGATTATTGGATCACCGGTCGCGTCGATGACGTCATCAATGTCAGCGGCCACCGCATGGGTACCGCCGAGGTCGAATCCGCGCTTGTCCTCCACCCCAAAGTTGCCGAAGCAGCGGTGGTCGGGATGCCGCACGACATCAAGGGTCAGGGCATTTACGCCTATGTCACGCTGAACGCGGGCGAGACGGGCGACGAGCCCTTGCGCACCGCACTGCGCGACTGGGTGCGCCGCGAAATCGGGCCGATCGCGACACCCGATGCGGTACAATTCGCCCCTGGCCTGCCCAAAACGCGGTCGGGCAAAATCATGCGCCGCATCCTGCGCAAGATTGCCGAGGGTGATGTCAGCACGCTGGGCGACACCTCGACCCTCGCCGATCCGGCGGTGGTTGACGATCTCATCGCCAACCGCGTGACGGCGGCCAAAGCGGCTAATTGACTTGCGGCGGCACAGACCCGCCGTTATGTAACGGCAATACAGTTAGTATGGAGGGAGTTTAATGCGTTTTAGTATTTCAACCCGATTGACCGCAGCCACCGCCCTGCTGGCA
>PNLG01000342.1 GCA_013822915.1 Sphingomonas sp.
TGGCCGCAGCGCTGCGCGACAATCTCCACAAGCGCAAGGCGCGCGCGCGTGGCGTTGAGGAGGGGGAGGCGGCACCCGACGCGCCGCCCACCCCCGACACGCGCTAGGCCGCCATCACAAACGCATTGAGCTTGTTGCCATCGGGGTCGCGAAAATAGCCCGCGTAGAACCCGCCATCGCCGCGCGGCCCGCATGGTCCCTCACAGGTGCCGCCATGCGCAATCGCAATTGCATGCAGCCGGTCGACCTGCGCGCTGTCCTTTGCCTCGAGCGCGACCATCACCCCGTTGCCGACACTCGCCGGATTGCCGTCAAACGGCTTGGTCAGGCCAATCCCGGCCGCGCCGCCGGGCGTGCCCCAGGCAATGAAATTGTCGAATTCCATCATCCGCCCGGTGCCCAGCTCGGCCGCCAGCGCGTCGTAAAATGCCGCCGCCCGCGGCAGGTCGTTGGTGCCAAGCGTTACATAGCCGATCATTGCGTCTCCCCCGAATCGATGGTTAGAACATATACAGAACATCAGCCGAAAGTCAACCGCTCAGCGCGGTCGATGCGCGGTGCCCATGCCAGCGGTAATGAACAACGTGGTCGCTTCGCCATCGATATCGGCGGTGTGCCAGACCCCTGGCGGGTTAATCGCATAATCGCCTGCGTTCAGCGTGATTGCGCGGGTGCTGCCGTCGGGCAATTCCTGATGCAGTGTGATCGTCCCTTCTGTGCAGATGACCACTTCGTCACCCGCCGGGTGCATTTCCCACGAATCCCAGTTTTCGCTGAAGCGATAACAGGACACCAGCCGCCCCTCGGCACCATCGGCGGCGTTACGCGCGCTATAATCAGCATACCAATCCATGCCGGTGAAATCGGGCTGAACTTCGGCCTTGGCGCCGAGGCCAAGGTGAATCGGGGTCGTAAACAGCGACGGCATCGGTTTCTCCCTTCGTCAGATTGGCGCACATTTTCCTTCGAGCCACGCCAGCGCCTCACCCGTCATTTGCGGGCCCAGCACCGCCAGCACGTCGGCGTGATAGTGGTTCAGCCAATCGCGCTCCCCCTCACTCAACAGGTCCGGGTCGATCAGGCTGCGCTCAATCGGGCAGAAGGTCAGCGTTTCAAACCCCAGCATCATCCCGCCATCGACCGTGCGTTCCTCGAGCAGCACCAGATTTTCGATGCGGATCCCATATTCGCCCGCCTTATAGTAACCGGGCTCGTTCGAGATGATCATGCCAGGGCGCAGCGGTTCGGCCGGGCCGCCGCCGGGGTAATTGGGCGGGGCGATCCGCTGCGGCCCCTCATGCACCGCCAGATAAGCGCCGACGCCGTGGCCGGTCCCATGGGCATAATCGAGCCCAATGTCCCATAGCGGCCGCCGCGCCAGCACATCGAGCTGACCCCCGGTGGTGCCAACCGGAAATTGCGCGGTGGCCAGCGCGATATGCCCTTTCAGCACCCGCGTGAAGCGGTCGCGCATTTCGGCGGTCGGCTCACCCACCGGTAGCACGCGGGTGACATCGGTGGTCCCATCGGCATATTGCCCACCCGAATCAACCAGATAGAGCTGCCCCAGCTCCAACGGCGCGTTCGATGCCGCATCGACCCGGTAATGGGGGGAGGCGCCATGCGCGCCGGTTGCCGAAATCGTGTCGAAACTGGTGTCGAGCAACACGCCTGTTTCCTCGCGAAACGCTTGCAGGCGCACGACGCAATCCAGCTCGGTCAGGCCGCCCTTCGGCGCCTCCGCCTCGACCCAGCGCAGGAACCGGGCAAGAGCGGCACCATCGCGGGCGGAGGCGGCGCGGTGTCCCGCGATTTCAACCGGGTTCTTGGTCGCCTTTGCCAGCACCACCGGATCACGCAGTGCGATCACCGTCGCGCCGCCGCTTTCGAGCGCGTCAAAGATCGCGGCAACCGCGCGCTCGGGGTCGGCGGCGATCCGCCTGCCGGCATAGCCGCCCAGTGCTGCCGAAAATGCCGCGCGATCGTGCAGGCGCACGGCATTGCCCAGATGCTGGCGCACCGCCTCGGTCATTTTGTCAGGCGCGACGAACAGGTCAACCGTGCCATCAGCACTGACAATCGCATAGGCAAGCGCGACCGGCGTATGCGCCACGTCGCGCCCGCGAATGTTGAGCAGCCACGCCAGCGAATCGAGCGCGGTCAGCACCACTGCGTCTGCCCCTTGCGCGCTCAGCCATTCGCCAAGCTGCGCCCGCTTTTGCGCAGAGGACGCCCCGGCCCGCACATCGTCATGCACCACCAGTGTCGCGGTCGATGGCGCGGGCCGGTCGGGCCAGACGGCATCGACAGGGTTTGTCTCCACCGGGATCAGCTCGGCGCCGCGTTCGGCAAGCGCGGCGCGCGCTTCGCTCACCCAGCCGCGCGTGTGGAGCCATGGGTCATAGCCGATGCGCCCGCCGCGCGGGGCATGCGCGCCGAGCCAGCCCGCCACGCTGGTCGCGGGCACGCCGACAAATTGCCAGTCATCGGCCGACACCTGCTGCCGGACTTGCAGCGTATAGCGCCCGTCGGTGAAAATGGCGGCGTCGGCAGGCAGGACAACCGCTGTCCCCGCCGACCCCTGAAACCCCGTCAGCCACGCCAGCCGCTTTGCATAGTCGCCGACATATTCGCTCATATGTTCATCGGTCAGCGGCACAACAAACCCGTCGAGCGTGGTGCGGGCAAGCTCTTCGCGCAACGCGGCAAGCCGGGCGGCATGGGTGGACATCGGGATACTCCAAGGGGCAAGTCGATCATCTTCGATCCTACGCCGAACCTGGGGATGACGGGAAGGACATTTCGCCATTGTGCCCGGTGATCCGCCACACGAGCAAGATCACGCAAATTTAACCTTGATCGGTTAATTCCGATGCCATGACCGTCCGCAATTGCCATGTCTGTTCGCGTGATATCGACAAGACCTCGCTTGTCCGGTGTCAGGTCGCGGCCTGCCCACTTCGGGAGGACAAGCCGACTGCTTCGCGCAGGACCCTGTTCGGCGTCATCGGGCTGGGCGTGGCGGTGATGGGTGGCCTTGCGCTGATGTCGTCGGTGGTGACAGCACCCGGCACCTCACGGTCGACGGTCGTGCCCCGATTTGAACGCGCGCAAGTCGCAAGCTGGTTTGATGGGTTGATGCGACCGCGCGGGAAGCAAGATGTTGCCGAATCGCCATCGGCTGTCCCCGTCGATTGGGGCGCCTCCAAACGTGTCGAAACATTTTCATGCAATGGGCAGTTGTCGGCCGCGCGCGCGGCGATCTGTTCCAATTGGGATTTGGCGACGGTCGATTATAATCTCGCGCTTGTCTATCGGCAGGCGCTGGCGTCTGCGTCCAATCCTGCCGCAGTGCGGGCCGCGCAACGCCGCTGGCTCGCTGAGCTTGAGCAACTCGATGCTACCCCCGATGTGGTGCTGGCGCATTACCGCACCCAATTGGAAAAGCTTCAGGGCGAAAGCGGCAAGACGGGCTCCTGAACCGGGTGGCCTGATCAAGCGCGCCGTCGCACCCGCCGCTTGAGTCGGCGCCCCTTATTCTGGCATGGAGCATCTGCGCAATGGGGTTCGCGCGCGGGGGACGGTGGTGCCGGATCAGAAGGTGCAAATCGTGGTGGTCGGGGGCGGCGCAGGCGGGCTGGAACTCGTGCGCCGTCTGGGCACGCGCTATGGCAGGCGTGACCACGACATCATTCTGGTCGACCGCAACCTGACCCACATCTGGAAGCCGCTGCTCCACGAAGTGGCGGCGGGGTCGCTCGACGCCAATCTCGATGAAGTCGGTTATGGCGGCCATGCGGTGCGCTGGGGCTATCGTTTTTTCAACGGCTCGATCGAACATATCGACCGCGCGGCCCGCACGATCACCACTGCGCCTTTGCTTGACGAAGCCGGGGTGGAAGTGATTGGCCGCCACACCATCCGCTATGACTATCTGGTGATGGCGATTGGCGGCATTTCGAATGATTTCGGCGTGCCGGGCGTGCGCGACCATGCGATGTTTCTGGAGGATCGCCCACAGGCGGACCGTTTCCGCCAGAAACTGCTCAATGCGTGTCTGCGCACCAACCATGCGCAGCAGACCGGGGATGCAACGGCGCGCGTGCGAGTCAGCATTGTCGGTGGCGGTGCGACCGGCGTGGAGCTGGCGGCCGAACTCTATAATTCGGCAAAGGCGTTGCGCCATTACGGCCTCGAAGTGTTTGACGAGAGCAAGCTGGAGGTCTCGCTGATCGAGGCCGGCCCGCGCATCCTGCCCGCGCTGGACGAGGTGCTTGCCACCACCGCGAAAAGCGAGCTGGAGGCGCTGGGCGTGCGCGTGCTCGACAGCACTCAGGTGGTGCGGCTGGCGGCGGGCGAAGTCCATACCGGCGACGGCGGCGTCCTCGCCGCTGATCTCATCGTGTGGGCAGCGGGGGTGAAGGGCGCCGATGAACTGCGCACAATGAGCGATCTGGAGCTGACGCGCAGCAACCAGATTGTCGTGCGCCCGACGCTGCAAAGCGCGACCGACGACCGGATTTTTGCGCTGGGCGATTGCTGTTCGTGCCTGTTGCCGGGCCGCGACCGGCCAATTCCGCCGCGCGCGCAATCGGCGCACCAAATGGCCGATCTGGTCTTTGCCAATCTGGTGCGGGCACAGGCGGGCAAGCCGCTGAAGGATTTCGTGTATCAGGACCGCGGCTCGCTCGTCTCGCTCAGCCGGTTTTCAACGGTCGGCAGCCTGATGGGCAATCTGGTTGGCGGGCGGATGTTTGTGGAGGGGTGGATCGCGCGGATGGTCTATACCTCGCTCTACCGCATGCATTTGATCGCGATCCATGGCTGGGTGCGTGGATTCGCGCTTATCGTCGTTGGCCATGTGAACCAGATTGTGCGGCCAAAGTTGAAACTGCATTGATGATGGCGGGGCCGACGGGGTTCGATTTTCGCGATCACCCGGGCTAAGGTAGCGGAATGACCAATCCGACCCCGCCCATCGCCACCCGCCGCCCGCACAGCTTTACCGCCCATGGCCAGACGATCGATGACCCCTATGCCTGGCTGAAGGACCCCGGCTATCCGGAAGTCACTGACCCCGATGTGCTCGGCTATCTGGCGGCGGAAAATGCCTATTTCGAAAGCGTGATGGCGCCGCTCAAGCCGCTGACCGACCGGCTGTATGAAGAGATGAAGGCGCGGATCAAGGAGGATGACGCCTCCGTTCCGCAAAAGGATGGCGACTGGCGCTATTGGGCCGCGTTTGAAACCGGCGGCCAGTATCGCAAATGGTGGCGCAAGCCCGTGGCGGGCGGGCCGGACGAGCTGATCCTAGACGAACCCGCGCTGGCGGCGGGCAAGGAATATTTCCGGCTCGGCGCGCTGTCGGTCAGCAATAATGGCCAGTTGTTGGCCTATGCGATCGACGACAATGGCTCGGAACGGTTTGAGGTCCGCATCAAGAATCTGGCGACCGGCGACCATTTTCCCGAAATCATCCCCGGCATGCTGTCCGAAATCGTCTGGACCGCGGACGATGGCGGCTTTCTCTATGGTCTCGCCAACGATCAGTGGCGCACCGACAATGCCCGGCTCCACCGGCTGGGCACTGATCCGGCAAGCGATATCGAGTTGTTCAAGGAGGCCGATGAGGGGTTTCGCGTCGGCGTGTCGGAAACCAGCGACCGGCAATGGATCGTCATCGCCAGCGGCGATCATGTAACGAGCGAGGTCTATCTCCTCCCCGCCAACGACCCGCTGGCCCCGCCAAAGCTGGTGAGCGCACGGGTGGCGGGGCGTGAATATGATGTCGACACCCATGGCGACACTTTGTTCATCCACACCAACGACACTCACCCCAATTTCCGCCTGTGCACCGCCCGCATCGACACACCGGATGTTTGGGAGGAGCGGATTGCCGCTTCCCCCCATTTCTACCTGACCGGGATTAGCTGTTTCAAAGATTTCCTGATCATCGACGGGCGCGAGGACGGGCTCGACCAGATCGAAATCCATGATTACGACCCCGCCATTCCGCCGAAGCGGATCGCCTTTCCCGAGGCGAGCTATGACGCCGGGTTGGGTGATAATCCCGAATATGACATGCGCGTGCTGCGGCTTGGCTATGAATCGATGATCACGCCGGGCACGGTCTATGACTATGACGTCGCAACGGGCGGCATGACCGTGCTGAAGGTGCAGGAAATCCCCAGCGGCTATGACGCATCGCGATATGCGACTGAGCGGCTGAAGATTACCGCGCGCGATGGCACGCAAGTGCCAGTGTCGATCGTCTATCCAGCCGATTTCCCCCGCGATGGCAGCCGCCCGCTGTTCCTCTACGCCTATGGCGCTTATGGCTATGCGATCCCGCCGGGGTTTTCGACCGGGCGGCTGAGCCTGCTCGATCGCGGCTTTGCCTATGCGATTGCCCATATCCGCGGCGGCGATGATCTGGGCCAGCAATGGTATCTGGATGGCAAGCTCGACAAGCGCACCAACAGTTTCAACGATTTCGTGGACGTCGCGCGCGGCCTGATTGCCGATCAGTGGACGAGCGCAGGCCGCATCGCGATCGCCGGGCGGTCGGCGGGCGGCGAGTTGATGGGGGCCGTGGTCAATTCCGATCCTGATCTGTGGGGCGCAGTCATCGCCGATGTGCCGTTTGTTGACGTGCTCAACACGATGATGGATGCTGATTTGCCGCTGACGCCGGGCGAATGGCCCGAATGGGGCAATCCGATTGAGGATCCCAAGGCGTTCGACCTTATTCGCAGTTATAGCCCCTATGACAATGTCGTGGCGCAGGATTACCCGCCAATGTTCATTAGCGGCGGGCTGAACGATCCGCGCGTTACCTATTGGGAACCCGCAAAATGGGCAGCCAAGCTGCGCGCGACCAAGACCGATGACCATGTCCTGTTGCTGAAAACCAACATGGGCGCAGGGCATGGCGGCAAATCGGGCCGGTTCGACGCCTTGCGCGAAGCGGCGGAGGAGCACGCCTTTGTCCTGTGGCAATTGAAGATCTGAAGATTATTGCACTTTTATCATGATGTAACTGTGCTATCCTGAGACAACGGAGGCGAAGATGCTCAAGGAATGGAGTGACGATCTCCCCGACAAGCAGGC
>PNLG01000387.1 GCA_013822915.1 Sphingomonas sp.
TTGGATGATCGTGCGCTCGTGCGCGATGCGGTTTGCTGTCGTGTGCGCGCTACCCACCCGACAATGGGCGGTTTTGCCATCGTTATCGTCAACATCTCGGCGCAGGGTTTAATGGCGCGCTGCGAAAAAGCGTTGAGCGAAGGGGACCGACTCGACGTCACCTTGCCGATCGTCGGGCGAACCGGCGCCGTGATTCGCTGGTCGCTGGGCGGCCGGATCGGGTGCGAATTGGATCATGTTATTAGCTTGTCAGATTACTACCTCCTTCTCTCCGAGATGCTCAAGGCGACGCCCCGTTAGCAAAGACAATATCCATATCGGATGTTTTTTCTGTGTTAATGGAGTGCCTTATGTTAACTGTACCATCGTTAAGAGAGCAGCGTTCGATTGTTTCCGATCGCAGGGAGTACGTCATGGCAGGGCATGAAGCTGACGCACGCCGGCAAAAGGTGAATATGATCCGGTCACCGGAACGCGACGAATGCGATTTTGCAACCATCCTGTCGCACGGGTCCACGCTGCGCGCAGAGGGGTTGATTGTCGACATCAGCCCGATGGGATGCTGCATTCGTTCCAGCCATCTGGTCGACAAACATGATCGCGTGCGGATCTTGCTCCCCGTGATTGGTGATTCGAAAGCGACGGTCGCCTGGGCGCTGCGCGGTGTCTTTGGCTGCGCGTTCGAAAAGCCGATTGACGACGCGACATACCCGCGTGTGCTCGCCGCAATCAAAACGAGGCGCGACGACTGGTCGAACCGCTGATCCCGCATCAGCCAGACCGAAGCAGCGCCACCCCCGCATCGCGCTCAAACAGATAAAGCGCCAACCGCGCCGCCTGTCCGCGCGTCCCCGACAACCCGCCATCGCGGTCAATTAGCAGGCGAGTGTCGTCATGCGCGATCGGGAGCAGCTCGGCGAGTATCTCCGGGCTTGCGAGCCGAAACTGCGCCTCCCCCGACTGGCGGGTGCCGAGCAGCTCGCCCGCGCCACGCAGCCGCAAATCCTCCTCGGCGATCCGAAAGCCGTCATTGGTCTCACGCATCAGCGCCAGGCGAGCACGCGCCGTCTCGCTCAAGTGATTGCCGCGCACCAACAGGCAGTTGGACGCGCCGCCCCCGCGCCCCACCCGCCCGCGCAATTGGTGGAGCTGGGCAAGGCCAAACCGATCCGCCGCCTCGATCACGATCAGCGTCGCATTGGGCACATCGACGCCGACTTCGATCACGGTTGTGGCAACCAGAACGCCGATGCGCGCGGCAGAAAATGCCGCCATCACCGCGTCCTTCTCCACCCCCTTCATCCGCCCATGCACCAGCCCGACCCGGTCGCCAAACCGGACGCGCAGCTTCTCTGCCCGTGCTTCGGCGGCGGCGAGATCGGACTTCTCCGACTCCTCAACCAGCGGGCACACCCAATAGGCCTGTCCCCCGGCCGCCAGATGGCGCGCCAGCCCGTCAATCACATCGCCCAGCCGGTCCTCGCCCACGACCCGCGTTTCAATCGGGGTGCGGCCGGGGGGCATTTCGTCGAGCTTGCTGACGTCCATCTCGCCATAAACGGCAAGCGTCAGCGTGCGCGGAATCGGCGTGGCGGTCATCGCCAGCAGGTGCGGATGCTGCCCCTTGGCGGCCAGCATCATCCGCTCAGCAACACCGAACCGGTGCTGCTCATCGACCACGATCAGCCCCAGATCGCGATAGCCGACCGCTTCCTGAAAAATCGCATGGGTGCCGATTAATATGTCGATCGACCCATCGGCCAGCCCCATCAGCGTGGCTTCACGGGCACGCCCTTTGTCCCGCCCGGTCAGCACCGCGATGGTGACGGGCAGCCCGGCCAGCAACCGCTGAAGGCTGTCAAAATGCTGGCGCGCGAGGATTTCGGTGGGGGCCAGGAAAGCCCCTTGCGCGCCCGCCTCCACCGCGATCAGCAGCGCCATGGCCGCGACCAGCGTTTTGCCCGACCCGACATCGCCCTGCAGCAACCGGAGCATCGGCTGTGCCTGCGCCAGATCGCCCTCAATCTCGGCAATCGCACGCGTCTGCGCACCCGTGGGGGCATAGGGCAGCCGGAGCAGCGCGCGCAGCCGCCCGTCGCCCGCAAGCGAGCGCCCCTTTCGCGCGCGCGTCGACGCCCGCACCAGCGTCAACGCAAGCTGGTTCGCGAACACTTCGTCATAGGCCAGCCGTTCGCGCGCGCCCGCATCTTGCGGGTCGGCATGCACCCGGGCAAGTGCGGCGCGCCAGCCGGGCCAGCCGCGCTTGGCAAGCAGCCCCGGCTCGATCCATTCGGGCAGATCGGGCGCGCGGTCGATCGCCTGCGCCGCCAGCATCGCGAGCCGCTTTGACGTGATGCCATCCGATAGCGGGTAAATCGCCTCCCGCCCTGCCAGATCATTGCCCTCGTCCAGCGGGACGACATGGTCGGGATGGACGATTTGAAGCTCTTGCCCATAAAGCTCCAGCCGCCCCGACACCCGGCGGGGTTCGCCCAGCGGCAGCATCTTGCGCACCCAACCGCCATTGCCGCCGAAGTAAACCAGGCTGACGATATTGCCGCGCGCATCAGCGGCATGAACGCGAATTGGCCCCCGCCCCCCCGCCCGCCCGCTAGGCCGGTAATCGGTCGCCGTCAGTGTAATCACGATTGTGCGCCCCGCATCGGCCATGTCGAGCGTATCGCGCGCAATTCGGTCGACCCACCCGGTCGGCAAGTGGAACGCGGCATCCACCACCCGCGCAATCCCCAGCCGGTCGAGCGGTTTTGCAAGCGCGGGGCCAATCCCTTTCAGGGCGGTAATCTCGGCAAAGAGTGGATTGAGGATTTGCGGGCGCATGGCTATGCCCCCTGCTTACCCCAAGCCGGCACCAGCTTCCAAGCGGTGACCCGGCCGATTGCCGTTGGAGCGTTGAACGATGGACCGCGAGACCCGCCTGAAGCGCCTGCACTTTCGCGCGCACCACCGCGGCACCAAGGAAGCCGACCTGCTGATCGGCGGATTTTTCGACGCGCATGGCGCCGGGTGGTCCGATGCGGAAATGACCCTGTTCGAGGCTTTGCTGGAGGAGCAGGACGTCGACATCATGGCATGGGCGATGGGGATGCAAGCCGCGCCCGCGCCGTATCACGGCTCGATTCTCGCCGCGCTACGGACGCTCAACTATGTGCCGGTCGCCCGGTAGCACCCTCGATTTCTCATGAAGATTTGACCCCTGCCATGCCCCAACTCACCACCCTCCTTTCCGCGACCACCCCGCTCACCCTCAGCGGCGTGCCGGGCGGATTCCTGCCCTGGCTGTGCGCTGATCTGGCGCGCGCGAGCGGCCGGGCGGTGTTCATCGCGCCCGATGAGGCTGCGATGCGCGCGATCGAGGCGGCTGCCCCGTTTTTCGCGCCAGAGGTAGAGATCATCGCCTATCCGGCCTGGGATTGCTTGCCCTATGACCGCGCCTCGCCGACGCTGAGGGTAATGGCGGAGCGGGTGGCGGCGCTCCACCGGCTGCAGGCGCGGCGGGCCAAGCCGCAGCTCGTGCTGACCACCGCCAATGCCGCCGCCCAGCGCGCGCTGACCCCGTTTCGTATCCGCCAGCTTGTGGCGACGCTCGCGCCCGGCGCACGGATCGGACGCGACCGGGTGGCGACGATGTTGCAGGCGAACGGCTACGTCCGCGTTGATACCGTGGCGGACGCGGGCGAATATGCGGTGCGCGGCGGGCTGGTCGATCTGTTCCCCAGTGGCGAGCCGCACGCGCTGCGGCTCGATTTTTTCGGCGACGAAATCGAATCGGTGCGCAGTTTCGATCCAGCCGACCAACGCACCACCGGGCGGCTCGACGGGTTTACGCTGCTCCCGGCGTCCGAAGCGCTGCTCGACGAGGAGAGCGTCAAGCGGTTCCGCACCCGTTATCGCGACCGGTTCGGCGCCACCGCGACCGGCGATCCGCTGTATCAGGCGATCAGCGACGGGCGGCGGCTGGCGGGGATGGAGCATTGGCTGCCGCTGTTTGAGGACAAGCTGGCGACGCTGTTCGACCATCTCGGCGATGCCGGGGTGGTGCGCGATGCCGGGGTCGCAAGTGCCGTTGACAGCCGGTTCGAGGCGATCGCCGATTATCACGCCAACCGCGTCCGCGCGCAGTCGAGCGATCCCGGCAGCTACCGGCCGCTGGCGCCGAACCAACTCTATCTGGCCGCAGACGAATGGGCAGAGCGGCTGACGGCCGCCAAGGCGCACATCGCCACCCCGTTTCGTGAACCGCCCAGCGCGCAGGTGATCGACTTTGCGGTCGAGGCCCCACGCGATTTCGCACCCGAACGCGCAAGCGGCGCCAACATCTATGAAGCGGTCAGCGACCATGCCGCGAAGGTAATGAAGGGCCGCAAGCTCGTGCTCGCCAGCTACTCGGCAGGCGCGCGCGAGCGGCTGGCCGGGCTGCTCGCCGATCACGGGCTGACGCGGCTGGCCAAGGCGGAGACCTGGCACGACGCGTTGGGCAAGGCGGCGACCGGCAACGCCGCACTCATCGTGCTGCCGCTCGACCACGGCTTTACCACCCCCGATGTCGCGGTACTGACCGAACAGGACATGCTGGGCGACCGGCTGGTGCGGCGGACCAAGCGGCGCAAATCGGCCGATGCGTTCCTCGCCGAACTTGCCACGCTGACGCCTGGCGATCTGGTGGTCCATGCCGATCACGGCATTGGCCGCTATACCGGGCTGATGTCGATCCCGGTGGGTCAAAGCCCGCATGATTGCGTCGCGCTTGAATATGCGGGCGGCGACAAGCTTTATGTGCCGGTTGAGAATATCGACGTGCTCAGCCGCTATGGCAGCGACGAAGCGGGGACGCTCGACCGACTGGGCGGGGAGGCATGGCAGCGCCGCAAGAGCCGCATGAAGGAGCGCATCCGCGAGATCGCGGGCGAACTGATCGCGATTGCCGCCGAACGCGCGCTGCGCCCCGGTGACATCGCCGAACCCGACCCCAGCGGTTACCCCAGTTTTGTCGATCGCTTCCCCTATCAGGAAACCGATGATCAGGACCGCGCGATCGACGATGTGCTCGGCGATCTGGCGGCGGGCAAGCCGATGGACCGGCTGATCGTTGGCGATGTCGGCTTTGGCAAGACCGAGATTGCCCTGCGCGCTGCCTTTGTGGCGGCGATGGCAGGGCTGCAAGTCGCGATCGTATGCCCGACCACCCTGCTCGCGCGCCAGCACGCCAACAACTTCAACGCCCGTTTCGAGGGGTTCCCGCTGCGGATTGGCCGCCTCAGCCGCCTCGTCACCGCAGCCGAAGCCAAGGCGACGCGTGAGGGGCTTGCCGATGGCACCACCGACATCGTCGTTGGCACCCATGCGGTGCTGGCCAAATCGGTCGAATTCAAGCGACTCGGCCTCGTCATCGTCGATGAGGAGCAGCGCTTTGGCGTAACGCACAAGGAGCGGCTGAAGGCGCTCAAAAGCGACGTCCATGTCCTGACGCTCACCGCCACCCCGATCCCGCGCACGCTGCAAATGGCGATGTCGGGCCTGCGCGAACTCTCGGTCATTCAGACGCCGCCGGTCGATCGGCTGGCGGTGCGGACTTATGTGATGCCCTGGGATCCGGTGGTGCTGCGCGAGGCGTTGCTGCGCGAACATTATCGCGGCGGACAGAGCTTTTTCGTGACTCCGCGCATCGCCGACCTGCCCGATATCGAGGATTTCCTGCGCACTCATGTGCCCGAGGTCCGCTACGTCATTGCGCACGGCCAAATGTCCCCGACCGAGGTTGAGGAGCGGATGAGCGCCTTTTACGACCGCAAATTCGAAGTGCTGGTCTCGACCACCATTGTCGAAAGCGGGCTCGACATCCCGGCTGCCAACACGATGATCATCCACCGCGCGGACCGTTTTGGCCTTGCCCAACTCTATCAATTGCGCGGGCGCGTAGGGCGGGCAAAGACGCGCGCCTATGCCTATCTCACGACGCCTGCCGACCGGATCGTGACCGAGACGGCGGAAAAGCGGCTGAAAGTGCTGTCCGATCTTGAATCACTCGGCGCGGGGTTTCAGCTGGCGAGCCACGATCTCGATATTCGCGGCGCGGGCAATCTGCTCGGCGACGAACAATCGGGGCATATCCGCGAAGTCGGTTACGAACTCTATCAGTCGATGCTGGAGGAAGCGATCATGGACGCAAAGGCTGGCGGCCTCGCCCAGCGTCCACGCGATTTCAGCCCCCAGATCACCATCGACGCGCCCATCCTGATCCCGGAGGATTATGTCCCCGATCTGGACCTGCGCATGGGCCTTTACCGCCGCCTGAACGATATTGACGAGGCGCAGGGAGTCGAAGCCTTTGCCGCCGAAATGATCGACCGGTTCGGCCCGCTCCCCGATCCGACCGAAAACCTGATCCGGCTGATCGAGATCAAGCTGCATGCCAAGCGCGCTTGCGTGGCAAAGATCGATGTCGGCCCGCGCGGCGCGCTGGTCGCGTTTCACGACGATAATCCGCCCAACATCCCGGGGCTTCTCGGCTATGTCGAACGGCTGGGCGGGATTGCCAAGCTGCGCCCGGATTCAAAACTGGTGCTGACGCGCGCCTGGGGCGATCCCAAAGCGCGGCTCAACGGTGCGCTGCAACTCGCGCGGGGGCTTGCCAAAGCGGCGGGATAGGCATTCAAATGACCACGGGGTGCCTATAGGGAAGAGGGGATATCATGGCGAAACTGGCAATTGAAGCGCGTTGGTCGCTTCTGGTGGATACGATTGAGGCAATAGCGCGGGCGCGCTCGGCCACCGCGATCATCGAACTGGCTGCGGGGAGTGCGCGGCAAATCGCCGAAGCCGACGGCATCACAATTGTTCGTCGGATTGGCGAGGAGACCGATTATCTGGTCGAAAATACGATCGAACCGCTTTGGGCGGGCCTGCAATTCCCGATCGACAAATGCCTGGCGGGCCGCGCGATGGTGGAGGAGCAAACCATCGTGATATCGGACATCAACCAGGTCGAAAACATTCCACTGAACGTTTATCTGGCAACGTTCATTCGCAGCCTCGTCGCGGTGC
>PNLG01000224.1 GCA_013822915.1 Sphingomonas sp.
GCGCTGAAGGCGGGGCTCGATTCGGGGCATATCGCAGGCGCGGCACTCGACGTGTTCCAGACCGAGCCCGCCAAGGAATCACCGCTGTTCGGCACGCCGGGCTTTGTCTCCACCCCGCATCTGGGCGCGTCAACCACCGAGGCGCAGGTCAATGTGGCTTTGCAAGTCGCCGAACAAATGGCCGATTATCTGGTGACGGGCGGCATCACCAACGCGCTCAACGTGCCGAGCCTGTCAGCGGAGGAAGCGCCGAAGCTGAAACCCTATATGGCGCTCGCGGAAAAGCTCGGGTCGCTGGTCGGGCAGCTTGCACACGGCGCGCTGTCGGGAATTTCGGTCGAGGTTGAGGGAGCGGCTGCCCAACTCAACCAGAAACCGGTGACGAGCGCGGTGCTGGCGGGCATGATGCGCGTGCATTCGGACATAGTGAACATGGTCAACGCGCCGTTCCTCGCGAAGGAGCGCGGGCTGGATGTGCGCGAAATCCGCCATGACCGTGAGGGCGATTATCACACGCTGGTGCGCGTAACGGTCAAAACCGATGCGGGCGACAAATCGGTCGCGGGCACGCTGTTCGGGGATGCGGCGCCGCGCCTTGTCGAACTGTTCGGGATCAAGGTCGAGGCCGATCTGGTCGGGCACATGCTGTATGTCGTGAACGAGGATGCGCCGGGCTTTATCGGGCGGCTGGGCAGTTTGCTGGGCGAGGCGGGGGTCAATATCGGCACCTTCCACCTTGGTCGCCGCGCGGCAGGGGGCGAGGCGGTTGTGCTATTGTCGGTCGACGAAGCGGTGACGCCCGCGTTGATCGTCGCCGTGCGCGCGCTGCCGGGGGTGAAGACGGTGATGGCGCTGGGCTTTTGACGGCGTCGGGGTGGCGGGTTAGGGGAGCGGGCATGACCCACTCCCTCCTTCCCGAAGGTTTTCACGACCGTCTGCCGCCCTTTGCCGATGCCGCTGCAGTGCTGGAGGCGCGGTTGCTGGGGGTCGCCTTTGCGCATGGTTATGAGCGGGTTGACCCCCCGTCGGTCGAATTTGTCGACGGGCTGGCGCGGCGGTTGAAAGCGTCGCGAGCGATTGATGCGGTGCGCTATGTCGATCCGGTCTCGCAGCGCACGCTGGCGATCCGGCCCGATATGACGGCGCAGGTCGGGCGGATTGCCGCCACCCGCATGGCGCACCATCCGCGCCCGGTGCGGTTGAGCTATGCCGGGCAGGTGCTGAAACTGCGCGCCGCCGAACTCGCGCCCGAACGTGAGGCGCGGCAGATCGGCTGCGAACTGATCGGGCTCGACAATGTAGCGGCTGCGCAAGAGGTTGTCGGCGTCGCGGTGGAGGCGCTGGCGGCCGCCGATGTCGGCGGGCTGTCGATCGACTTCACGCTGCCCGATCTGGTCGATACGCTGGCGGCGGGGCCGCTGGCGGTGGCGGCGGATCAGGTCGAGCGGTTGAAGGACCGGCTCGATGCCAAGGATGCGGGCGCCGTCGCGGCGATCGACCCACGCTACCTCCCGCTGATTGCGGCGGCAGGGCCGTTTGCGGCGGCCTATGACCGGCTGCAGGCCTTCGACACGGGCGGGGCGCTGCGGTCGCGGCTGGAGGGGTTGGCGCAGATTGCGGCCGCACTTGACGGCCGGGTGGCAATGACACTCGACCCGACCGAGCGGCATGGCTTTGAATATCAAAGCTGGATTGGCTTTTCAATTTTCGCGGGTGGCCTGCGGGGGGAAATCGGGCGCGGCGGCAGCTATACTGTGGTCCACGAAAACGGCGCGGAAGAACCGGCAATCGGCTTTTCGCTCTATCCCGACGGAATCGTCGATGGCGGCTTGCGCGTGCCCGAGCGGCGGCGGCTGTTCGTGCCGATCGGCACCGATCCCGCGCTGGCGGCAGCGATGCGGGCGCAGGGCTGGGTGACGGTCGCGCAATTGAATGATGGCGATACGCCCGAAGCGCAACTGTGCACGCATGTGTTGCAGGGGGGGGAGGCTCGCGAGGTTTAGCCGCTCACCGCAACGACAGGAATACGCGCGCATCGTCCAGGCGTGGCAGGAAAAAAAAGGGGTTTAATTTGGCCAATGTAGCAGTGATCGGCGCCCAATGGGGCGATGAGGGCAAGGGCAAGATCGTCGATTGGCTCGCCGAACGCGCCGATGTCGTCGTGCGGTTTCAGGGCGGGCACAATGCCGGCCACACCCTGGTCGTTGGCGACAAGACCTATAAGCTGTCGCTGCTCCCTTCCGGCATTGTGCGCGGCACGCCGAGCGTCATTGGCAATGGCGTGGTGCTCGACCCCTGGCATTTGCGCGACGAAGTGGCAAAGCTGCGCGGGCAGGGGGTGGAGATTACCCCTGACACGCTGATGATTGCCGATACGTGCGCGCTGATCCTGCCGTTTCACCGCGATCTCGACGCGCTGCGCGAGGATGCAAGCGGCGCGGGCAAGATCGGCACGACGCGGCGCGGCATTGGTCCTGCTTATGAGGACAAGGTGGGCAGGCGCGCGATCCGGCTGTGCGATCTGGCGCATCTTGACGATCTGGGGCCGCAGCTTGACCGGCTCACCGCGCATCATGATGCCTTGCGCGCAGGCTTTGGCGAGCCGCCGATCGATCGCGCTGCGCTGATCGAGCAATTGCGCGAGATTGCGGGCTTTGTATTGCCGTTCGTGCGGCCGGTGTGGCGCGATCTGAATACGGCGCGGGCGCTCGGCAAGCGCATTTTGTTTGAGGGCGCGCAAGGGGTGCTGCTCGACGTCGATCACGGCACTTATCCGTTTGTCACCTCGTCCAACACAATTGCGGGCACCGCGTCAGGTGGCTCGGGGCTGGGACCGGCGGCGGTCGGCTTTGTGCTGGGGATTGCCAAGGCTTATACCACGCGCGTCGGCTCCGGCCCGTTCCCGACCGAGCTTTTGGACGATATTGGCGAGCGGCTGGGGGTGCGCGGGCATGAATTCGGCACCGTCACCGGGCGCAAGCGGCGCTGCGGCTGGTTCGACGCGGTGCTGGTGCGGCAGTCGGCGGCGGTCAGCGGGATTACCGGCATTGCGCTCACCAAGCTGGACGTGCTTGACGGGTTTGACACGGTCAGCATCTGCACCGGTTACCGGCTGGGCGACCGGGTGCTCGATTATTTTCCGGCCCACGCCGCCGATCAGACAGCGGTCGAGCCGATTTACGAGACATTGCCGGGCTGGCCTGAAACGACGGCGGGCGCGCGAAGCTGGGCCGATCTGCCTGCCGCCGCGATCAAATACATCAAGCGCGTGGAAGAGTTGATCCGATGCCCCGTCGCGCTGGTTTCAACCAGCCCGGAACGGGAGGACACCATCCTCGTGCGCGATCCGTTCGCGGATTGAGCCGCGGCTCAGTTTTGCCCGCATTGCCCCCGATGGCGCAGGAATTGATCGGCCAGCACCAGCGCGACCATTGCTTCCACCACCGGCGCACCGCGAATGCCGACGCAGGGGTCGTGGCGGCCTTTGGTCATGATTTCGGTCGCAGTGCCGTCCCGCGCGATTGTTTCGACGGGCGTCAGGATCGAACTCGTCGGCTTGAACGCGACGCGCAGCCGGATCGGCTGGCCGGTCGAAATGCCGCCCGCGATACCGCCGGCATGGTTGGCGAGAAATTCGGGCCCGTCGGCACCCGGCCGCATCGCATCGGCATTATCCTCGCCGCGCGCTGCCGCTGCGGCAAAGCCATCGCCAATCTCCACGCCCTTGACGGCATTGATGCCCATGCACGCGCCCGCCAGTTCGGCGTCAAGCTTGGCATAGAGCGGTGCCCCCCACCCTGCGGGTACGCCCACCGCCTCGCACGCAATGACGGCACCCAGCGACGATCCCGCCCGGCGCGCGTCATCGACCAGCGCTTCCCAGCGTTTGGCGGCCGCCGCATCGGGGCAGAAAAACGGATTGGCGCCGATTTCGTCGCGATCGAAATTGGCCGGGTCAATCCGGTCGCCGCCGATCGATTCGACCCAGGCGCGGATGCTGACCTCCGGGATCACCAGCCGCGCGACCGCGCCCGCCGCCACTCGCATCGCCGTTTCGCGTGCCGATGATCGCCCGCCGCCGCGATAGTCGCGAAAGCCATATTTGGCGTCATAGGCATAATCGGCGTGGCCGGGGCGGTAAGCTTTTGCGACGTCCGAATAATCCTTTGATCGCTGATCGACATTATCGATCATCAGCGCAATCGGCGTGCCCGTCGTCCGCCCCTCAAACACCCCCGACAGGATGCGGACCTGATCGGGTTCTTGCCGCTGGGTGGTAAAGCGGCTGGTGCCGGGGCGGCGCTGGTCAAGGAACGGCTGGATATCGGCTTCGCTGAGCGTCAGGCCGGGCGGGCACCCATCTACCACCGCGCCAATCGCCGGGCCATGGCTCTCGCCCCACGTAGTGACGCGGAACAGATGGCCGAAGCTGTTGTGGCTCATCCCAGCGTGATATCCGGCGCGTCTTCTGCCTTCATGCCGACGACGTGATAGCCGGCATCGACATGGTGCGTCTCCCCCGTCACCCCGGCGGACAGGTCGCTCAGCAGGTAGAGCCCCGCGCCGCCGACATCCTCGATCGTGACGTTGCGTTTGAGTGGCGAATTATACTCATTCCATTTCAGGATCAGGCGGAAATCGCCAATCCCCGATGCGGCGAGTGTCTTGATCGGTCCGGCCGAAATCGCGTTCACCCGGATATTGTCGCGCCCCAGATCGACTGCGAGATATTTCACGCTCGTCTCCAGCGCCGATTTGGCGAGCCCCATCACATTGTAATGCGGCACCACTTTTTCCGCGCCATAGTAGCTGAGCGTCAGCAGCGCGCCGCCGTTCGGCATCATCGCGGCCGCCCGCTGGGCGATCGCGGTGAAGGAATAGACGCTGATGTTCATCGTCATCTGGAAATTGTCGAGGCTGGTGTCGCAATAACGCCCGCGCAGCTCGTTCTTGTCCGAAAAGCCGATGGCGTGAACCACGAAGTCGATCGTCGGCCATGCCTGTGCCAGTTCGGCGAAGGTGCGGTCGAGCGCGGCCATATCGGCAACGTCACAGTCAAACAGCCGCGCGACCCCCAATTGTTCGGCAAGCGGCTGCACGCGCTTTTCCATTGCCTCGCCCTGATAGCTGAACGCGAGTTCTGCGCCTGCATCGCTCAGCTTTTTGGCTATCCCCCAGGCAAGCGAACGATCATTGGCAAGCCCCATGACGAGCCCGCGTTTTCCCTGCATCAATCCGGTCACGCTATCCCTGTCCCATCTGCTTCGTTACCGCTTCCTACTCCCTGTTCATCCGCTTCCGCCAGTGCTGCGTTGAGTTGGGCGCCCACGACCAGCCCCCAGCCGACCAGAAAGAAGAAAATCAGCGCAATCATTACGCCTGCCAGGCTGCCATAAATCATGTCGTAATTGGCAAAGCGCGCGATCAGCACCGGCAGCATCGCCGTCACGCCCAGCCACCACGCCGTGGTAAACAGTGCCCCTGGCCATTTCGGGGCCCGGCTTTCGCGGTAATTGCGCGGCGTGAGGGTATAGAACAGCAGATACAGCGCCCCGAACAGCGCAATTGCGGGCGCCAGCCGCGATACCGACACGATCATCGCCGCATCCTTGGCAAAGGGCATGGTGCGCACGATAAATTGTTCGGCCGCCACCAAAGTCACCTGAAAACTGAATGCGATCAGCGCGAGGATGAGCGATGCCAGCACAAGCGCAATCGACCATAGCCGGTGCTGCCAAAAGGGTCGGACCGATTCCACGCCATAAGCACGGCGGAGGATATCGCGGATCGTCTCGACAAAGCTTGCCGTGGTCCACAGCCCGACAATCGCACCGAACCACAGCAGCGAACCCGATGGCGCCATCACAACATCGGCGATCGGCGCTTTCAGTACGATCGCGACATCGCTGGGCAGACTTTGCAGAAACAGGTCGACCGCCCGCTGGCCCGAACCAGTGCGACCGAACAACCGCGCCACGGCGACCGCGACGATGCAGAACGGAAACAGCGCGACGAGCGAGAGATACGCCAGATTGCCCGCATGGATGAACCCGTCGCTCATCACGCCCACGGCCACGCGCGTCGAGACTTCGCGCGCGTAGCTGCCCGGTGCAATGAACGCGACCCGGCGGTTGAGCGTTAGCCCCCGGCCCGGCTGGCGGCGGCGCGCCTCGGGCGATACGGGGGAGTAATCCTGCACCCGCCGCCGTCAGTTATCGAATTTGCCGCGCGGATTGCCGTGCTCGCGACCGGGCCAGCCCTTTACAAACTCGATCAGCGCATCGTCGGCGACGGGCAGATCGACCATCAGCGTCACCAATTGATCGCCGCGGCCGCCCGCCTTGCCGTGAAAGCCGCGCCCCTTTAGCCGGAGCACCTTGCCCGAGCTCGACCCCGGCGGCACCGTCAGCATCACCGCCCCCGACACTGTCGGCACGCGCACACTTGCGCCCAGCACCGCTTCGGCAAGGCTGACGGGCAGGTCGAGCCGAACGTCATCGCCGTCGCGGGTGAAGAATCGGTGTGGTGCGACGTCGAGCGTGACAATCGCATCGCCGGGGCCGCCGGGGCCGGGATCGCCCTTGCCCGCCAGCCGCATTTGCGTGCCGTTTTCCAGACCCGGCGGCAGTTTGAGGTCGATCGTCTTACCATCGCCCAGCGTGATGCGTTGCGGGCTGAGCGTCGCCGCATCGGCAAAGGGCACCGCCAGCCGATAGGGCCGGTTGGCCCCCTTTGGCTGCGGCGCGCGCCGGCCAAAGCCCCCGGAAAAGCCGCTGGCTGTCTTGCGCCCGCCGAACAGTCCTTCGAAAATGTCGGTAAAGTCGGCGCCGTCGCTCGCGTCAAAGCCGCCGGGACCGGGGTTGAAGCCGCTGTTATTGGGGGTTGGCCCTTGCCGAAAGCCAAAGCCTGCGGGATTGCCATCGCCGTCAATCTCGCCGCGGTCGAACCGGGCGCGCTTGTCCTTGTCGGACAACAGATCGTAAGCGTTGGTGACGCGCGAAAAACGCTCCGTCGCTTTGGGGTTATCCTTGTTGCGATCGGGG
>PNLG01000123.1 GCA_013822915.1 Sphingomonas sp.
CTGTCGGTGCCGCTGGTCGACGCCATCAGCTCGGCCGCTATCCGGCCGGTCACTGTCAAATCCTCGGTCAGCGGTGCCGAAACATAGCTCAGCACATCGGGCCGGTGATCGACAAAGCGCTGGTCCTCCGCCTCCCACCAGCGCCATTCGGGGCTGGGATAGGTGGGCGAAATCGGCCGCGGGCGGAACGGCACCGGATTGGCCGGGTCGGACACATAGCTGCGGCACGCCTCCCCGCTCGGAGGCGCAGTGAAATCGAGCGACCCATCGGCGTGGAGATAGAGCGCGCGCGACTGGGCGGCCTTTGGCGGCCAGCTTTCGTAATTCTTCCACACCCATGATCCCGATTGGAACATGCGCGCGCGGAAATCGGGCCGATTCCCCCGCCCGTGCAGCCAATAGCGAAAAAAGGGTGCCTGTATTTCGTCGCGGAATTGCTGCGGGTGGTTCACGCTCACCTTGATCCGTCCGACATCCGCGCTTGCCCCGCCCCATGTGCCATGCGCCCAGGGGCCAGCGACCATCTGGCTCAGCCCATCGGGGTCATTTTCGCGTTGCTTGGCATAGATTTGCCACGATCCCCATGGGTCTTCCTGATCCCAAAAGCCCGCGACATTCAGCGTCGGCACGGTCGTTTTGCCCAGCGCATCGGACCAGCGCTGGCCGGAGTAGAAAGCATCGTAATTGGGGTGGTCGAACAACGCCGTCGCCATCGGCACCCGCCCCTGCCAAATCTTGTCGAGATTGGCGGCACTGCCCAGCTTCAGGAAATAATCATAGGTATCGACCGTGCCATAATCAAAGCCGGTGCCATTATCCTTAGTCAGTTGGAGCGACGACACCCAATCGGTTACATAGCTCAGCCGCAGCGCGCCATTGCGGTGAAGATCGTCATTCTGCCAATAATCGATCCACGCCGCCTGCGGGCTGACCGCTTTCAGCGCGGGGTGCGGCTTGGCGAGCGCAATCGCTGCCGCAAAGCCGGGATAGCTGACCCCCCACATGCCGACCCGGCCATTATTGCCCTTCACATTTTTGACCAGCCAGGCGGTCGCGTCATAGGCATCGGTCGCTTCATCAACGCCCTTGGGATTGAGCGCGGTCGACAGCGTAAACACCCCGTCGGAGCCAAAGCGACCGCGCATCGACTGAAACACAAAGATATAGCCGTCATCGACGAGCGTTTTCCACGACGCGGGCACGCGCGGCGGCGCGGCTTCGGGGACACCATAAGGGGTGCGCTGGAACAGAATCGGCAGCGGCCCGATCGCGCCAGTCGGACGGATAATGACCGTCTCCATCTTCGCGCCGTCGCGCATCGGCACCATCACCCGTTCGAAGGTGAAAGGCGCGGGCGTGGGGGTCGCGGCGGGAGCGGGCGCGGTTTGCGGGCGGGCGATGGCAGCAGGGGCAGCGACCGTGGCGAGCAGCGCGGCGAGGGTGGCAAAACGCATGGGGCGGAATTCCTGCGATGGCGAGTGACCAGCACAGGCTATCGGCGTGGGCGCGCCTGCGCAACGGGAGCGTGCCCCGCGGCCATCAGAGGCACGGCAGGCAAATTGCGAGCCCGGGCCACTGCGGCGCCCGACGAGGTTGATCCGCGACGGTCCAATAGTGCTTGCATCATAAACTCGATATATATAGATTATAGTCATGCCGAGACGACCAAATATCTCCAGACAAACCCGACTCATCCTGATCGCGTTCCTCGAACGGCCACAGGATTGGCGCTACGGCTATGAGTTGATGGAGCGCACAGGCATCGCGTCGGGAACGCTTTATCCCATGTTGATCCGGCTGTACGATCAGGGCGAGCTGGAAGCCCGGTGGGTCACCTCACCGCATGAGGGGCGCCCGCCGCGCCATGCTTATCGCCTCACCCCATCGGGTCTGGCGCTTGCCCGCACTGTTCAGACTGACACCATTCCTATCATCACCATCGGGAAAGGATTTGCACAATGATCGAGCGGCGAAAACCATGGGCAAATGGCATTGTCGCGCTCGCGCTAAAGCTCGCGCCGCCCGAGCGGCGGGCTTGGTTCGAGGCGATGGCCGCAGAACTTGACCACGTCCCCGAACGCGCGCGGTGGCATTTCGCCGCCGGTTGCCTCTTTGCGGCGGTTCGAGAAACTGTGTCGTCGCCGCAATTCCTGCACGCCATAACCGGCAATCTATTGATCGGAGGGGCGATGATCTGGGCCGCGATGAACATCCGCTTCGCCGGGCGCATGTCGGTAATGCATGCGGTATTGCCGGAGGCTTTTGCCTATGGCATCGCCCTGCTGTTCGTCGTCGGCGCGGTGGCGACGGCGCGGTCGGGATATCGCGCCACGATCAGCTTGGCTGTGCCCGTGGCCGCCATGCTTACCGTCGGGGCGTTGGTCATCCGGTTTGGCAACGCGCCAACGCCCCTGTCGCACCTGTATTTTGCCCTGATTGTCGAAGATCTCTGTGTTCTTCTATTCGCATTGATGATTGCGGGCGCAGCGGTACGGTTTATTGGCGTTCGGCAGGCATTGGGCTGATGCGCGGGCGAGCATCCGCAATGGCATTGGCGATTGCTGCTGCACTGCTTGGGGCCGTCCACATCGCGCTGACCCCACTCGCCTACGCTGCTTGGACGGTTGAGGCGCTGTGGTTTCTTGGCGCCGGTCTGGCGATTGTCGTGGCCGCCGCCGCCAATCTCGTCGAACTTCAATCGACGGGCCTGCGTAGCCGATTATTGGTCGCAGCCGTCAACTTCGCCATGACGGGATTCTTCGCGGCTGCCTGGCTCGTGCTGCCCGAGCCTCAAGTGGTCGTCGGCGGGGTGCTGTTTCTTGGCCTCGCGCTATCCACATTGGTTACGCGGGCACCGACAGCCCCAGCGCGCTAGGGACCGGGGCGACGTCGTTATAATTGACCGCCCCGGCGCCGAGCGGCCAATATCCGGCCCCGGCGCAACCGCGCTTAGTCAATCCGCCGTTCGCCCTTTACCCAGCGGACCGTGCCGCTCGACGCGCGCATCACAACGCTATGGGTTATCAACCGGCCGCCGACGCGCTTGACCCCGCCGAGCAGCGAGCCATCGGTCACGCCGGTCGCGGCGAAGATGCAATCGCCCTTGGCCAGCTCCTTCAGGTCATATTGCTTGTCGAGATCGGTGACGCCCCATTTCGCGGCGCGCGCGCGTTCGTCGTCGTTGCGGAACACCAGCCGCCCCTTAAACTGCCCGCCGACACAACGCAAAGCGGCCGCCGCGAGCACCCCCTCCGGCGCGCCACCCTGGCCCAGATAAATGTCGATATTGGTTTCGGGATTGGTCGTCGCGATCACGCCCGCGACATCGCCATCGGGGATCAGCATGATGCCACAGCCGATCTTGCGCAATTCCGCGATCAGCTTTTCGTGGCGCGGCCGGTCGAGCACACAGGCGTTGATTTCTTTCGCCTTCACCCCCTTGGCCTTGGCAAGTGCCTTCACATTGTCGGTGACGCTTTGGTCGAGGTCGATCAAATCCTTGGGCAACCCCGGCCCGACCGCGATTTTGTCCATATAGACATCGGGCGCGTTGAGCAGACAGCCTTTTTCGGCAATCGCGAGCACCGCAAGCGCATTTGGCCCAGCCTTGGCGGTGATGGTCGTCCCCTCAAGCGGGTCGAGCGCGATGTCGATTTCCGGCCCCTTGCCAATCGCCGAGCCGACCTTTTCGCCGATATAGAGCATCGGCGCTTCGTCGCGCTCGCCCTCACCGATCACGACGGTGCCGTCCATATAGAGCTTGTTGAGCGCCTCGCGCATTGCCTCGACTGCGGCGGCATCGGCCGCCTTCTCGTCGCCCCGCCCGATCAGCTTGGCGGCAGCAACCGCAGCCGCCTCGGTAACGCGCACCATTTCGAGCACGAGCACACGGTCGAGCGTTTTGCTGGCTTTGGGCATTTCGGGGCTCCCCTTTGACGTGTTGGGGTGGGCGATAGGCGGTTGGGGGCGGGTTGTCGAGGCGGGGGGTGGGATTGGCAAATGGGGATTGACATCGTCCTGATATGTCCTCAGCCTGTGGACAGCATCATGGAGCTTTGAGATGTCGCGAAGCCTGACCCTCAATGTGCGCGTTCATGGACCGTTGGGGCAGTTCGTGGCCGACAATGTAGGCGACACCGGGATGTATGAAAATGTCAGCGAATATATTCGCGACCTCATCCGGAAAGACAAGGAGCGCACGGAACGCGAGCGGTTTGAGCGCCTGAAGGCCGAACTGCGCGTTGCTTTTACGGCGTCTGAGGACAGTTATGTCTCGCTGACGGCACAGGAAGTGATTACCCGCAATCGAACATCCAAGGGGGTATGAGCGGTTTTCGGGTCCAGCGCGCGGCTGGCTACCGGCTCGACGAAATCTATGTCTACACGCGCGACCGCTGGGGCGAGGAACAGGCGGACCGCTACATCAATGGCTTGTTCGCGCGCTTTGCATCAATCGCGGCCCGCGACGTTCCATGGCGCGCAATCCCGGCGGAATTTGAGGCCAGCGGCTTTGTGTGCCGGTACGAGCATCATTTCATTTACTGGCGCGTGCTGACCGATGGCGCCGTCGGCATCGTGACAATCCTCCACGAACGGATGCACCAGATCGACCGCTTGAAGGACGACATGTCTTAGCGCCACTTGACGGAAACGCTGCTGCGAGAATGGGGGACGCGGTTGTCCGCGCCCCAATTCGCGGGCAGAGTGCCACATCGGGTCGAGCGCAACGGTGCGCCCAACGGCCAGGAGCAGCCTTGCGATGCCGCATCCCGCATCCGATCCCCGCCCGCCCGCGATCGGGCTCCTCGCGCTGTTCGGCACGTTCCTCCGCTTCGGCTGCCTCGCCTTTGGCGGTCCCGTCGCGCAGATCGCGATGGTGCGCCAGGCGCTGGTCGACGAGGCGCAATGGATTTCGAGCGCACGCTTCAACCGGTTGCTCGCGGTGATGCAGATCCTGCCCGGGCCCGAAGCGCATGAGCTGTGCGTCCATCTCGGCATGCTCGCGCGCGGGCGGATCGGCGGGCTGCTGGCGGGGCTGGGCTTCATGCTGCCGGGCTTCGTGCTGACGATGCTGTGCGGCTGGGCCTATGTGAGCTTCGTCGCCGGCAATGTCGGGTTCGCGGGCGTGCTGATCGGCGTGCAGGGGGCGGTGCTCGCGATGATCGCGCGCGCGGTGTGGCGGATCGGCGGGCATGTCCTGCACGGCGCTGCGCTGATCGGGCTGGCGGTGGTCGGGCTGGTCGGGACGCTGATCGGCGTGCCTTTCTGGCTGCTGCTCGCGGGCGGCGCGGCGCATGCGGTGTTCACGCGGGCGGCGTTCGGCTGGGCTGCGGCAGTGGCGCTGGCGCTGGCGGCGTCGGGCTATATACTGATCGGCCCGGAAGCCACCGCCGCCGCGCCGGTCGCCAGCACTGCCGCGAGCGCAGGCGTGGTCGCGCTGTTCATCGCCGGGCTCAAGGGCGGGCTGCTGACCTTCGGCGGCGCCTATACCGCGATTCCCTATGTCCGTGCCGACACCGTCGGGCGCGGCTGGCTGAGCGACGGCGCGTTTCTCGACGGGGTGGCGATCGCCGGGCTGCTGCCCGCGCCGCTGGTAATCTTTGCGACCTTCGTCGGCTACGTCGTCGGCGGCTGGGCAGGCGCCGTCGCGATCACGGCGGGGATGTTCCTGCCCGCCTTTGCTTTTTCGCTGATCTTTTTCGAACGGCTGGAAGCGGTGGTCGAAAACCCGACGCTGCACCGCCTGCTCGACGGGGTGGCGGCGGCGGTGGTCGGCATTATCGCCGCGACGTTCGTCTCGCTCGCCGCCAGCACAATCGCGCGCGCGCCGAGCCTGTGGCCGGTGGTGTTGATCTTCGCGATCGCGTCGGTCGGGGTGTGGCGGCTGAAAGGCTGGTGGGTCGCGCCGCTGCTGGTGCTCACAGGAGGATTGGCCGGGGCAGTGGTGATTGGCTGACCGCCCCTCCACCCCAACACCGTTCGTTTCGAGCGAAGTCAAGAAGCACGCCCCGAGCGACGGGCACCGTGTCTCGACTTCGCTCGACACCAAAGGTTTAAGTTAGCGGCCCGCCAAAATGCCCGCCGCTCTAATCCCGCAGCAGTTCGTTGATGCTAGTCTTCGACCGGGTCTGCGCGTCGACCTGCTTGACGATCACCGCGCAATACAGCGCAGGCGTCCCATTCCCGCCGCCGATCGTCCCCGGCACCACCACCGAATAGGGCGGCACATAGCCGCGGTGGACTTCGCCGGTCGCGCGGTCGATGATCTTGGTTGACGCGCCGAGATAGACGCCCATCGACAGCACCGCGCCCTCGCCCACGCGCACGCCTTCGGCCACTTCGGCGCGCGCACCGATGAAGGCGCCGTCCTCAATCACCACGGGTCCGGCCTGAAGCGGTTCCAGCACGCCGCCAATCCCCGCGCCGCCCGACAGGTGGACGCCGCGCCCGATCTGCGCGCAGCTCCCCACCGTCGCCCAGGTGTCAACCATCGTCCCCTCGCCCACATAGGCGCCGATATTGACGAAGCTCGGCATCAGCACCGCGCCCTTGGCGATATAGGCGCCGCGCCGCACGATGCTGCCCGGCACCGCGCGAAAGCCCGCTGCCCGGAACTCGGCATCGCCCCAGTCGGCGAATTTCGACGGCACTTTGTCGAACCACGCGCTGTCGCCGGGGCCGGGCATCACGGCGTTGTCGTTCAGCCGGAACGAGAGCAGGACCGCCTTTTTCAGCCACTGGTTGACGCGCCAGCCGCCCGCGCCATCAGGTTCGGCCACGCGCGCGCTGCCCGCGTCGAGCATGGCCAGCGCCGCCGCCACCGCCTCGCGCACCTCCCCCATTGTCGCAAAACTGATGCTGTCGCGCGCCTCCCATGCAGCGTCGATGGTGGATTGCAGTGCGTCGGTCATGCGGCCTCCATTACGTCA
>PNLG01000355.1 GCA_013822915.1 Sphingomonas sp.
AGTTGGTGTGGCTGGCGGTGTTTTTTACGATCCTTTATTTCGGGATTGTCGGCCCGACCTTGCCCAAGCTGGGCAAGGTCGTGACCGAGCGTGAAGGCAAGATCACCGGCGATATCGATTCCGCCGCGGCGGCCAAGGCGAATGCCGACGCGCTGGGCGCGGATTATGCCGCCGGAATCACCGCCGCACAGGATGCGGCGCGCGCGCGGCTAAACCAGGCGCGGGCGGAGTCTTCTGCAGCAATCGAAGCGCAGCTCAGCGCCGCCAATGCCCGGCTGGACGCAGATGCGGCATCAGCGAAGGCGTCGCTCGACGTCGCGCGCGCGAACGCGCTGGCGGAGATCGAGTCAGTCGCCGGGGAAGCCGCGGCTGATATCGTCGAAAAGCTCACGGGTGCGCGCCCTGCAGCAGAGGCGGTCGCGGCGGCAACGCGCACGGCGCTAGCGTAAGGACGACGGACGATGACGGGTGCCATTCTTGCCGCGGGCCATGCCGCCGCCGATCACCACGGGCCGACCCTGCTCGGCCTCAGCGCTGAGGGGTGGGTCTATGTCGGCCTGACGATCTTTTTCCTGATTGCGATTTTTTATGCCAAGGCGCCGCAGATGATCGCGAAGGCGCTCGACGCGCGCATCGCCGCGATCCGCGCTCAGCTCGACGAAGCGGCTGCGCTGCGCGCTGAGGCGGAAGCGATGCTCGCCGAGGCCAAGGCACGCACCGCTGCCAGCGCGGGCGATGCCGCGGCGATTGTCGCGCAGGCTGAGGCCGAGGCCAAGGCAATGCTCGCCAAGGCAGAGGCCGATGCGCACGAGCTGGTATCGCGTCGCACGAAAATGGCGGAGGATAAAATCGCCGCTGCCGAGCGCAGCGCGCTGGCCGATGTTCGCGCCGTTGCCGCGCAGGCGGCAGCAACAGCTGCGGGGGCGATTATTGCCGATCATCACGGCGCCGCCGCCGACCGCGCGCTGGTCGATCGGACGATTTCGGGGCTTTCGCGCCCGAATTGATCCCCGAATTGCGTTCGCTGTGTCGCAATTGCGCTAGCTTTGCATCCAAAAACCAGCGAGGATACCCGGCGGTCAGTTGGTGACCGCGCCATGCCTTGAGGTTTGTATGAAGCTTATCGCCGTTGCCGCGTTGACGTTGATCGCCGCTGCCCCCGCCCTGGCCCAGACGACGCCAGAGCCTACGCCCCCCGCCATCGCCCCTGCCGGTGCGGCAAAGTTCACGGTCGATACGCCGATTGAACAGCTTGTCGCCGATGAAAAGGCGAAGGCAGTGCTGACGTCGGTGCTGGGCGGCGACATTACGCAGAACCCGTTTTATGACCAGATCAAGGCGATGAGCTTTGCGCAGGTCCAGCCATTGTCGCAGGGGCAGATCACCGACGAACTGGTGAAAAAGCTTGCTGACGGGCTTGCCGCGATCAAGTAATCTGCGGTGCTCCGGATCGGGTGAACGGCCCGGTCGCGAACCCCCGGCGGCTTTGCGAACGGGCAGGCCGCCGGCTTGCGGATGGTGACCGTCGTTCCCTCCGGGCGGGGGCGCTCCGATTCACCGACCGGCGACCCCGCTAGACCCATGGCTCAGCCTTCACCGCCTGTTTCGCCCGCCGTGCCCGATCGTTTCGCCGAGGAACAGGCGACCTATGCCGTGCGCGGTGCCGATGCGCCCGATCTGGCGGGCGGTGTCGCCGCGATTCGTAATGTGCTGGCCACGCTGCCTATGCGGCCCGGCGTTTACCGGATGCAGGACGCGCGCGGCGATGTGCTGTATGTTGGCAAGGCCAAAGCGCTCAAAAACCGCGTCACCAATTACACCCAAGTCGATCGGCTGCCGAAACGGTTGCAACGCATGGTGGCGTTGACGCGGTCGATGACGATCGTGACGACCAATAACGAAGCCGAAGCGCTGCTGCTCGAAGCACAGCTGATCAAGCGTTACCGTCCGGCCTATAATGTATTGCTGCGCGACGATAAAAGCTTTCCGTTTATCCTGCTACGCGCCGATCATGACTTTCCGCGTATTCAAAAGCACCGCGGCGCCCGGCGGGCAAAGGGCAATTATTACGGCCCGTTTGCAAGTGCCGGCGCGGTCAACACCACGCTGAATGCGCTGCAAAAGCTGTTTCTGCTGCGCAGTTGCACCGATGGGTTCATGAAACGGCGCGATCGACCGTGCCTGCTCTATCAGATCAAGCGCTGTTCGGCGCCCTGTGTCGGGCGGATTTCGACCGATGGCTATGCTGAACTTGTCGCCGACGCAAAGGCGTTTCTGGGCGGCAAATCGACCGAGGTGCAGGCCAAGCTCGGCGCGCAGATGGAAGCGGCGGCGGCGGCAATGGACTTTGAGCTTGCCGCAATCCTGCGCGACCGGTTGCGCGCGCTGACCTTCATTCAGGGGTCGCAGGCGATCAATGCCGACGGGGTTGGCGATGCCGATGTGTTCGCAATGGCGAACCGCAATGGCGTTATCGGGGTGCAGGCATTTTTCATTCGGGGCGGGCAGAATTGGGGGCACCGCAGCTTTTTTCCCGCGCACACCGCCGATGTGCCCGAGGATGAAGTGCTGACTAGCTTTCTTGGCCAGTTTTACGAGGAAGTGCCGCCGCCGCGCACGGTGCTGGTCGATCGCGATTTGCCCGATGGCGCGCTGCTTGGCGAAGCGCTGGGGGTGCGGGCCGGGCATAAGGTCGCGTTTTCGGTGCCGCAGCGGGGCGTGCGGCGCAAATTGCTCGACCAGGCGAGGCGCAATGCCGAGGAAGCGCTCGACCGGCGGCTGGCGGAAAGCACGACACAGGCGCGGCTGTTGCGCGAAGTGGCCGAGCTGTTTGACTTGGCCGAGCCACCCGACCGCATCGAAATCTATGACAACAGCCATATTCAGGGCACCAATGCGCTGGGCGCGATGGTGGTCGCCGGGCCAGAGGGGTTTCGCAAAGGCCAGTATCGCAAATTCAACATCAAGAACGCAGCGACCGAGCCCGGCGATGATTTCGCGATGATGCGCGAAGTCTTGACCCGCCGGTTCACGCGCGCGCAGTCCGATGACCCCGACCGTGCAGGCGGCGATTGGCCCGATCTGGTGCTGATCGACGGCGGGCGGGGGCATTTGAATGTCGCGCGCGGCGTGCTCGATGCGCTTGAAATAGAGGATGTCTGCCTGGTCGGGATTGCCAAGGGGCCGCACCATGGCCGCGACGGGCGCGAGGTGTTTCACTTGACCGATGGGCGCGAATTTCAATTGCCGGTCAACGCGCCGGTGCTGTTCTACCTCCAGCGGCTACGCGATGAGGCGCATCGTTTTGCGATCGGCGCACACCGGGCCAAACGGGCAAAGGCGATCGGCGCGAGCCCGCTCGACGATGTGCCCGGCATTGGTCCGGCGCGCAAAAAGGCGCTGCTGATGCATTTCGGCACTGCGCGGGCGGTGCGCGGCGCATCGCTGGAGGATTTGCAGAAAGCACCGGGGATCAGCGCGGCAGTGGCGCAGCAATTGCACGATTTCTTTAACCCGCGCTGACTTGGGCCGCGCTAATTTGGGCCGCGCCAATTTGGGGCCCATTTTCAGGCGAATCTTTTGCCCTTGTTTCGGGATTATTCACCGTTTCAGCCTAAGCCCAACCTATGCCGAGGCCCGTTTTCCTGACAGTCGACACGGAGATTGCCTGGCGCCATCACCGCGCCGGGCTAGATTCGGCGAGTGTTTATGGTCGCTCGCTGGAACCCGCTGGCGTCGGCGTCACCTATCAATTGAATCGGCTGCGCGAGCATGGATTGGTGGCGACGTTTTTCGTCGATCCGATGCCAGCGTTGGTTTACGGCCTAGACCCGATCAAGCGCGTGGTCGGCACGATCCTTGACGCGGGGCAGGATGTGCAGCTCCACCTGCATCCGAATTGGACCGCCGCACGGCTTGATGATCGCCGCGTCGCTGCGCCGGGCAATCTCACCGATTATGATCGAGCGGCACAACAGGCGCTGATCGCGCAGGCGCGCGACCTGTTGATTGCGGCGGGGGCGCCCCCGCCGGTCGCGTTTCGCGCCGGGAGCTATGCCGCCAACCCCGATACGCTCGACGCGCTGACAGCACTCGGCTTTGCAATCGACAGCAGCCATAATGGCGCGATGCAGCCGGACCTCAGCATGGTCGATCTGCCCGCGACCCAGATATCGCCTACCCGCCACCGCGGGCTGACCGAAATGCCGGTCTCGCTCATCGAGGATCGGCCGGGGCGGCTGCGCACGGTGCAAATCTGCGCATTGTCGGCGAGCGAAATGCGTGCGGCGCTCGGTCATGCGCGGCTGGAACGCCATGCGGCGGTCGTCATTGTCAGCCACAGCTTTGAACTGGCCAACCGGGCGGGCACCGCGCCCAATATGGTGCATGTGCGCCGGTTTGATGTGTTGTGCGCGCTGCTGGCGGAGCATCGGGCGATGTTGCCCACCCATATGCTGGGCGCCGCTCCCCCGGTGCCGCTGGACCAGCACGACGCCCCGCTGACCCCCAATACGGGCCGCTATTACTGGCGGCAGGCTGAACAGCTTTGGTCCAACCTTGTGGCGGAGCGGGCGGCATGACCGCGAGTCGCCTCCCGCTGCGGTTTCAGGTCGGCGCCCGCACGCTGTTCGCAGTCGAGCGCCGCCTGGTCCGGGTGGCGCTCGGTCTGGGCGATCCGCTGCCGATGCTGCCGGTGCTGGACCGGGATGTCGATGGCTATGCGATCACATCCCTGCCCGAGGCGGAGCTTGCCGAACTGGGCAGCGATGGGTTCATCACCTTTGTCCGCCAGCATTATACCCGGCATTTCATCGATTTGACGACGGGGTTCGACGCCTATCTCGCCGCACTCAGCGCCAACACGCGGTCGGGCATCAAGCGCAAGGCAAAGAAGCTGGCGCAAGTGTCGGGCGGGGCGCTCGACATTCGCCGTTACCGGACGCCCGCTGAGATTGAGGAATTCCACACGATCGCGCGGAGTATTTCGGCCAGAACCTATCAGGAAAAGTTGCTGGGCGGCGGCTTGCCCGATGATCCGGGCTTTATCGGCGCGATGGTGCGGGCAGCGGCGGCGGATGCGGTGCGCGCGTGGCTGCTCTATGTCGAGGACCGGCCGGTTGCCTATCTCTATTGCCCGGTTGCGGGCGGCACGGTGCGCTATGACCATGTCGGCCATGACCCTGATGTCGCTGATCTATCACCGGGCAGCGTACTCCAGATGGAGGCAATGCGCGATTTGTTCGCCGAAGGATGCCATCGCCGCTTCGATTTTACCGAAGGCGAGGGGCAGCATAAGCGCCAATTCGCGACCGGCGGGGTGGCCTGTGTCGACGTCCTGCTGCTGCGACCGACGATCGCCAACCGCGCGACCGTTTGGGCGCTGGCGGGTTTTGACGGCGCGATGGCGATGGGCAAGCGGTTGGTCGAACGTTTCGGGCTGCAAGCGCTTGCGCGGCGCATCCGCCGCTGATTTCGCTGGGCTGAGCATCCGCGCTATACCGCTGCGATGCAGCTTTGCAGTGATGCCATCATTCTCGCGGTTCGCGCGCACGGCGAACATGGCGCGGTGGTGCGCGCGCTGACCCGCGATCACGGGCTGCAACCGGGTTATGTCCGCGGCGGGCGATCCACGCGGCTGCGGCCCGTCCTGCTCGCAGGGAATGTCGTGGCGGGGGAGTGGCGCGCGCGCACCGACGCGCAACTTGCCGCGCTCAGTGTGGAGCTGATCCATAGCCGCGCGCCGTTGTTCACTGCCCCCCTGCCAGCGGCCGCAATTGACTGGCTGACCGCGTTGACTGCGGCGGCACTTCCCGATGCGCAGCCCTATCCGGCGGTGTTCGACACGCTTGGCGCCGTGCTTGACGCGGTTGAGGCAGCGCCTGTCGCGCGCGATTGGGCAGCCGCCATTGTGCGGTACGAGCTGTTGCTGATGGCCGAGCTTGGCTTTGGGCTCGATTTGCGGCGCTGCGCGGTGACCGGCGGCACCGATGATCTGATCTGGGTCAGCCCCAAGAGCGGCGCGGCGGTCAGTGCCGCAGCGGGCGCCCCCTATGCCGACCGGTTGCTCGCGCTGCCACCGTTCCTGCGCGATGGCGGCACCGGCGATTGGACGCAGATTGGCGCGGGGCTGCGGCTGAGCGCGCATTTCCTGACCCGCGATGTGTTGACCGGCCGCGCAGCCGAAGCACTTGCCGCGCGTGAGCGGTTGACCGACCGGCTCAACAGGGCGGTTGCGTGATCGCCCCCGGCCCGGCATGGAACGCGCCATGACGCAACTGCTTGCCGATCGCGATCAGGAAACGGGGCTGCTCGATCTGGCGGTCGTCATCCCGACCTTTAACGAAGCGGCGAATGTGCCCCGGCTGATCGCGCTGCTGGAGATAGCGCTTGCTGGGCTGGCGTGGGAAGCGATTTTCGTGGATGATGACAGCCCCGATGGCACAGCGGACGCCGCGCGCGCGCTCGCCCGTGCCGACCGGCGTGTGCGGGTGATCCAGCGGATCGGGCGGCGCGGGCTGTCGTCGGCCTGTATCGAGGGGATGTGCGCGACCGCCGCGCCGATGGTTGCGGTGATCGACGGCGATTTGCAGCATGACGAGACGCTGCTCCCCGCCATGCTCGCGGCGCTGCGCGCAGACCCTGCGCTTGATGTCGCGATCGGCTCGCGCTTTGTCGCAGGCGGCGGGACGGGCGATTGGGACCGCGACCGGGTGGCCAAATCGGCCTTTGCCACGCGCCTGTCGCGTCAGGTGCTGAAGGCCGATCTGACCGATCCGATGAGCGGGTTTTTCATGATCCGCAGCGCGGTGGCGCGCGCGACTGTGCCGGGGCTGAACGCGATTGGCTTCAAAATCCTGCTCGACATCATGACCGCGAGCGCGCGGCCGCTTAAATTCGTCGAGCTGCCCTATACCTTCCGCT
>PNLG01000259.1 GCA_013822915.1 Sphingomonas sp.
AGCCACTCGAACGGGCCATAGTGGAATCGCGCCAGCCATGGCTTTGACCACAACAGGATCAGCGCCCATACCGCGAATACGACGAGATAAAGCTCGGCACGCCCCAGATAGCCAAAAAACCCAAGGCCATAGCCGTTGAAAAAGCTGGTGCACAAAATCGTCGTCATCAGATAATTGGTAAACGCCATCCGCCCCGCCGCCGCCAGCCGATCGGTCAGCCATCCGCGCCCGCGCGCGAGCAGGATGATGAGGCTCGCCCAGCCCATGATCATCAGCGGCCGAAACGGCATCGCCAGCAACAGCACGCCTAGCGCGATCGCAAACGCGCTGAAGCCCGCGCTCGCGACGAACCAGCCGATCGCGGCATAGGCGGGAATCCCGATGCCAAAACCGATCATCAGCCAGCGGCGATAGCGCGCGACCGGCCATACACCGCGCAACATCCCGCTTTTGAACAGCGCCATGCCGAGCAGCATATAGGCGAGCGTTTCCATCCCCACCGCGAACAGCGCGCCAAGCACGGGGGTCGCACCGTCCTCTGCACGCTTGGCCAGCGCATCGGTAAAGCTACCGCGATAGGCCGCCAGCTCGCTTGCGATTTCCTTGGGCTCGGGCTTGCCAAAGCTGTTCTCGAAATTCTGCCGCGCTTCGATCGCCTCGGCCGTTGCGTTCGGTCGGCTTGCGTCTGCCGCGTTCATCGCGACCGCGACGGGCAGGCCGGCCAGCAACAAGGTCTGCACCGCGATCAGTGTGATCGCCAATCTTACCAATGCGGTGATATCCCACGCGCGAAACAGGAACAGGAACATGCCGATGAGCGCATAATGGTTCAAAATGTCGCCCCACCAGAACAGATAGAGGTGAAGCAGGCCAAACACCAAAAGCCAAGCCATGCGCGCATAATGGATCCGGGCCGCACTTTGCTCCTGCGCCTCGGCCCGCTCGATCACCAGCAATGCCGACGCGCCGAACAGGAAGGAAAACAGCCCGCGCATCTTGCCGTCGAACAGGACGAAATTGACCAGATAGGCGATCAGATCAACGCCGGTATCGCCGCCATAGGCGCGCGGGTTGAAATAGGCGGCCTGGGGCATGCCAAAGGCGACGATGTTCATCGTCAAAATGCCCATCACCGCCACGCCGCGCACGATGTCGAGCGTGGCGATACGATCGGCTGGCTGGTCGGCATTGGTCATGCGGCGTTCCCCCGGCGCAGTCAGTGTGTAGTGCTAGAGCAACACACAAAGGCCGTCAACGCGCGCTGCGGCGGATCATCAGCTTCAGTCCCGACCAGATGGAGTCCACCGCGCAAACCTTGGTATCGACAAAGCCGGTGGGCAGTGCTGCGTCGCGGATCACGTCTTCGGTGATGTCGGTCGGCATTTTCGATGCCTTTTTGGGCCACGACACCCATAGAAATCCGCTCGGCACCAATAGCGGGCGGATGGTGGCAATTGCGGTATCGAGCGCGTCGCGCCGGGTGACGAAGATGTGTGCGGCCTCCATCCCGGGCGCGGGCGCGGGCAGTTCATCGACACCGATGGCCGCGGGGTCAATCTCTGCCCGCACGCTGTCGGGCATCGCCGGGTCGAGCCATAGCCGCATGCCGGGCGTGTATCCGAGCTTTTTTGCCAGCGGCGTGCCCGAATAGCCGGCGGTCAAAGCCAGCTCGTAATCTGCGCCAGTGGCTTCTTGCGGAGTGCATGGGCGGGGACAGTGGCATCCGCGGCGGCGTGGCCGGCCACCACGATCATCACCGGCTTTTCGCTGGTCGGGCGCTCGCACACCCGGTTCAGGAACCCCATCGGATTGGGGGTATGGGTGAGCGTGACGATATTGGCGGCGTGGAGCGCGGACAGCAGAAAGCCGGTCGCGATGCCCACGCTTTCATTGACATAGTAATTCTGCTTGTCGTCGCCGGGTTCGATCCCGCCGCGCCGCTGCCCGAAAATCACGATCAGCCAGGGTGCGACCTCCAGATAGGATTTGTCGGCGTCGGTGCCGAGCGGGGCGAGCGCGTCGAGCCACTCGTCGCCCGCCTTGCCCGCGTAGAAGGCGCGCTCCTCCTCTTCGGCGGCGGCGCGGATTTCGGCCTTTAGCGCGGGCGAGGCAATGACGGCGAAGTGCCAGGGTTGGTGATTGGCCCCCGATGGCGCGGTGCCCGCCGCCTCGATCGCGGCTTCGATCACGGCGCGGGGAACGGGCCGGTCGTTGAAATAGCGGCAAGTGCGGCGGGTGCGCATCGTGTCGCGAAATGCGGCGGCGCGGGCGATGCGCGCCGCATCGTCTATCGGCGCAAGGCCGGGCCAGGGCAGGGCTTCATGGTCGATCATGGCCGCCTCGATGCGCCGATCGGCGGCTTATCGCAAGATGGCGTCGCCGCCTATGAAGTGCTGGCCGATCCCATCAGTTCGGGGAAAAAGCGCTGATGTGCCGTGCGCAACTCGTCGAGCGTCACGACATGGTCGGTCGCCGGGCATTCGACGATGATCCGCTTGGCAATGGTGCGGCCGATCCGCTCCACCTTGACGCCCGCGTCGAGCGAGCCGTGCAGGAACTCGCTCAATTGCTCATCGCGCACGGTCGCGACATAAAGCCCCTGGTCCTCGGCGAAGTAAGTCGCGGCGAGGCCGTTGGGCTGCGGCGCGGACAGCATCGCTCCGATACCGCCCGCCAGTGCCATTTCGGCGACCGCGACTAACAGGCCGCCGTCCGCCACATCATGCACCGCGCTCAGCGCACCCCGTTCGATCCAGTGGCGCACAAACTCGCCACTCGCGCGTTCAGCGGCGAGGTCGACGCGCGGCGGCGGCCCTTCCTCGCGGCCATGGCATTCGCGCAGCCATAGCGACTGGCCCAGATGGTGGCGCGGCTCGCCGATCAGCACGATGACATCGCCAGTGCCCTTGAACGCGATCGTCGCCGATTTCGTCCAATCTTCGATCAGGCCGACGCCGCCAATCGCGGGGGTGGGCAAAATCGCGCTGCCCGACCCGTCCTCATTCTTGGTTTCGTTGTAGAGCGACACATTGCCGCTGACGATCGGGAAGTCGAGCGCGCGGCATGCCGCCGCCATCCCGTCGATACAACCGACGAACTGGCCCATGATTTCGGGGCGCTGGGGGTTGCCGAAATTCATGCAGTCGGTGGTGGCAAGCGGCACCGCGCCGACCGCGCATAAATTGCGATATGCCTCCGCAATCGCCTGCTTCCCGCCCTCCACTGGATCGGCAAAGCAATAGCGCGGGGTGCAATCGGTGGTGATCGCCAGCGCCTTTTGCGTGCCGTGTATGCGCACCACCGCGGCATCGCCACCGGGGGGCTGGAGCGTGTCGCCGCCCACTTTCTGGTCATACTGTTCCCAGATCCAGCGGCGGCTGGCGAGATCAGGCGAGGCCATCAGCGTGAGCAGGTCGGCGGCGACGTCGCGCGTCTCCGGCACATTGACGAGCGCCTTGGCGGGCGGCGTCGGTACCCATGGCCGGTCGTAAAGCGGGGCGGCATCCGCCAGCGGCCCGAGCGGAATGTCGGCCACCGTCTCGCCGTGATGAACGAGCACCATCCGGCCCGTATCGGTCACTTCGCCGATCACGGCGAAGTCGAGCTGCCATTTGCGGAAAATGGCCTGGGCAAAATCCTCGCGGCCCGGCTTTAACACCATCAGCATCCGTTCCTGCGATTCGGACAGCATCATTTCATAGGCGGTCATGCCGGTCTCGCGGCACGGCACCTTGTCCATGTCGAGCCGGATACCAACGCCGCCCTTTGACGCCATTTCGACGCTGGAACTGGTGAGGCCGGCGGCGCCCATATCCTGAATGGCGATGATCGCGTCCGACGCCATCAGCTCCAGACACGCCTCGATCAACAGCTTTTCGGTGAAGGGATCGCCGACCTGAACGGTCGGGCGCTTTTCGTCCGAATCGCTGTCAAAATCGGCAGACGCCATGGTGGCGCCGTGTATGCCGTCGCGCCCGGTTTTGGAGCCGACATAAACAATCGGATTGCCGACGCCGGAGGCCGCCGAGTAGAAAATCTTGTCCTGCTCAGCGATGCCGACGGTCATCGCGTTGACCAGGATATTGCCGTCATAGGCCGTGTGGAAATTCACCTCGCCGCCAACGGTCGGCACGCCCACGCAATTGCCATAGCCGCCAATGCCGTGGACGACGCCTGCGATCAGGTGGCGCATTTTCGGGTGGTCGGGGCGGCCAAAGCGCAGCGCGTTCATGTTCGCAACCGGCCGCGCGCCCATGGTGAACACGTCGCGCAAAATGCCGCCAACCCCGGTCGCTGCCCCTTGATAGGGTTCGATGTAGCTGGGGTGGTTGTGGCTTTCCATCTTGAAGATCGCGGCCAGTTTCGTGCGGTCCGGCCCTTCGCCAATGTCGATGACGCCTGCATTTTCGCCGGGGCCGCAAATGACTTGTGGGCCGGTGGTGGGGAGCTTTTTCAGGTGGATGCGGCTGGATTTATAACTGCAATGCTCAGACCACATGACCGAGAAAATACCAAGTTCGGTCAAGTTCGGCGCGCGGCCCATCGCGTCGACGACGCGGGCATATTCTTCTGGCGACAACCCGTGCTGGGCGACGATTTCCGGCGTGATCTGGCTCATGGCCCCGCGCTTTAGCGGGACTCGATCGCTGCGTCACCCTGTCCGATTTTACGATGGGTGCGATCTTGTCACCGGGGTGTGCGGGTGGCAGTTTCGCCGCAAGGGAGGATAATCGGTGCTGACTCGACGCACATTGCTGGGCAGCGTAGGTGCTGCCATGCTGGCGGGGTGTGGCAATGGCCCGCCCCGGGTCGCCTTGCCCAGCGCCTATCGCTGGGCGCGGCTGACCGCCGCAGGGCCGTTTCGCAAGAGCTATAATTTTCCGGTGCACGTCGCGCCGGACGGTCGATTCATGCTGATGCAATCCGAGGGCTGCTGGTCGTCGCGCGATGCGGTGCAGTGGCAGCGCCAGCCGCTGCCCTCCTCGGGATCGAACATGGCCTATATGCCGACTATTTTTCACGCTGGCGCGGCATGGGCGCTCGGGCGGCATCGGGGCGATTACCTTAACTTCAAGATCGACCCGGCAATCCAGCGCACAACGGACTGGGCGACGTGGGAAGCGCTCGGTCAGGCGTCGGGCTTTCCCCAGCTCGTATTTGCGGCATCGACCAGTTTCGACGGTTGGATGTGGATCATCGGCGGCTACCGCCGGGGTGGGGCCGTGGCAGAGGTGTGGCGATCGCGCGACGGGTTGCATTGGGAAGCCATGCCGCCGCCGCCATGGTCACCGCGCACGGGCGCCAAGGCCGTGGTGTTTGGCGGGCGCATGCTGGTCATTGGCGGCGGGGAACTTGACGGACCGGCCAGCAACGACATCTGGTCAACCGATGATGGCAAGACATGGCGCCGCGACTGTGCGCAGATTGCGCCCGAGCGCCCTGTTGGCTTTGCAGCGCAAGTTTTCGATGATCGGCTGTGGCTGGTGGGCGCGAACCGCTCCGGTAGTTTTCAAAGCGCGATGCTGGTGTCGGATGACGCGAAACGCTGGCAGCCGGTCAACGCGCCGTGGAGTGCGCGCGGCGGGGTCGCCACTTGGGTCGATCGGGATCGTCTGTATCTGACGGGGGGCAAGCATTCGCATGTCGACCGCGGCGAAACCGTTTTTGTGTATTCCAACGATGTCTGGGCGATGAGCCGACGTTGACGTGATCGGCTGTCGTCGATCCCGGTCAAGTGCGCTGGGTCGGGCCGATCAGCCAGTTTGCAACGCGCGCCCCCGCCCAGGCGCCCGCCACCTGCGCCACGATAAACTCCGGTGCGTCGATGGCCCGGATGCCCGCAAAGCTGTCAGTCAGCGCGCGGGCGATGGTGATGGCAGGGTTGGCAAAGCTGGTCGATGAGGTGAACCAATAGCCCGCGACAATCCACAGCGCGACGAGTGCGGGCAACGCGTCTGCCCGCTGGCGGCTGCCGATGGCGATGGTGAACAACAGGCCAAAGGTCGCGACGAATTCGCCAATCCATTGCCCCGCGCCGGTGCGCACTTTGCTGCTCAGCTCGAACAGCGGCATGTCGAACATCGCGTGCACGATCAGCACGCCCGCAATCCCGCCGATCATTTGCGCGGCGATATAGGGCAGCCACTGCCGCCGCTCGCTTAGCATCAGGGTCACCGCCGGGTTGAACTGCGCGCCTGAAATCGGCCCAAGCAGGGTAATCAGCACAAACAGCACCGCGCCGGTCGCGGCGGTATTGGCGAGCAGGGCAACGGCATCATTGCCGCCCGCCAGTCGCTGCGCCATCACGCCCGATCCGACGACGGTTGCAAACAGGACCAGCGAACCAATCGCTTCTGCCGCCAGTGCGCGGGGCGTGGCGGTGCTCACAGGATGTCGCGCACGACGTCCTGCGGTCGACACAGGCGCACGCCCTTTTCGGTTTCAACCAGCGGCCGGTTGATGAGAATGGGGTGCGCCATCATCGCGTCCAGAATGCGCTCGCCATCGGCATCCAGCAGGTTCAGCTCGGCGCATAGCTCGGCCGCCGGGCTGTTGTGCGTGCGCAGCCCGTCGCGCGGGGTCATTTCGGCGCGTGTGTAAAGATCGATCAATTGCGCGCGGCTGGGAGGGTGCTTCAGATATTCGATGACGGTCAGGTCAATGCCCGGCGTTTCCTCAAGAATGGCGAGCGTCTTGGTCGACGTGCCGCAGCCCGGATTGTGCCAGATGGTTGCCTTCATGCTGCTGCCCCCGCGACCGACGCCCTAGCTGCGACCGGATCAATAGCCGCCTCAGCCCGCCGCGTCACGCGCCAGCCACGCTTCCAGCCATTTGATCGTA
>PNLG01000147.1 GCA_013822915.1 Sphingomonas sp.
GAGCGGTTGACCGACCGGGGCGGGTTCGCCGGGCTTGACGGTGCGTTTCGCTTTGCCGCTGACGGAGTCGCCGAACGCGCGCTTGAAGTGCAGGAAATCCGGGGCGGCGCCACCGTCACGGTCAGCCCGGCGCCGACGGGGTTTGGGCGGTAGAATCTGTTTCAGCTACACTGAAAACAGGTGCCGCCTCCACGTAAGGGAACCTTCTAAACCAGGATATGCATCCATAGCGGCTGGCCGGTCAGGCTCGCCGATCCCCGCAGCGTGTGCAGCGCCTGCGCAACGGCGCGTTCAGGCCCCTCGTGCGTGACGATGGCGACCAACACGCTGCCATCGCCCACCCGGCCCCGTTGGATCAGGCTTTCGATCGAAACGCCCGCATCGCGCATGGCGGCGGCAATTTCGGCGAGCACGCCAACCTTGTCTGCAACGGTGAAGCGCACATAGGCCCGGCCACGGCGCCCGCCGCTGTCCGCCGGGGCGGGGGCGGCAAGTTCGGCGGTCGGCATCGCATAGGGCGTGCCATATTCGCCGCGCGCAATGTCGATCAGGTCGGCGACCACCGCGCTCGCGGTCGGGCCATCGCCCGCGCCTGCCCCCTGAAACAGCAGTCGCCCGACAAAATTCCCCTCCGCCACCACCGCGTTGGTCGCGCCCGTCACATGCGCGAGTGGGTGGTCGATCGGCACCAGATGCGCGTGCACCCGTTGGAGCAGCTCGTCCGGCCCGGCTTCTGCCAGCCCGATCAGCCGGATGCGATAGCCAAGCGCGGCGGCCTCCGCGATATCGGCGGCGAGCACGTCGCGAATGCCGCCCGCCTCGACACTGTTGAACATCGGCTGGGTGCCGAACGCGATGCTCGCCAGGATCGACAGCTTGTGCGCGGCATCAATCCCGTCGATGTCGAAACTGGGGTCGGCCTCCGCAAAGCCCAGCGCCTGGGCTTCGGCGAGCACATCGGCAAAGTCGCGCCCTTCGGCTTCCATCTTTGACAGGATGAAATTGCAGGTGCCGTTCAAAATGCCATAGACGCGGGCGATGTCATTGGCGGCCGCACCGTCGCGCAGGCCCTTGATCACCGGAATGCCGCCCGCCACTGCGGCTTCGAATTTCAGCGGCGCGCGCCGTGTTTCCGCAAGGGCGGCCAGTTCGAGCCCGTGATGCGCCATCATGGCCTTGTTCGCAGTCACCAGCCCGATGCCCGCGTCTAGCGTTGCCCGCGCCAGCGCGAGCGCGGGACCGTCCGATCCGCCGATCAGTTCGACCACGACATCAGCGTCGGCATGCGCGAGCATGGTTGTATCATCGACCCAGCCAAAGCGGGCGATATCGACGCCGCGATCCTTGGCCCGGTCGCGCGCGGACACCGCGAAAATCTCGATCGGGCGCCCGGCGCGCCGAGCAATCAAATCGCGATTGGCGTCGAGCAGGCGGATCACGCCGCCGCCCACAGTGCCAAGGCCGGCAAGCGCGATACGGAGAGGTTTGGGGTCAGTCATGATCGCGGCGTTGCGGGCAGTGCGGTGCCGCGTCAAGCCTTGACCAGCCCGATTTCGACCAGCCGCTCGTGCAGATAGTCATGCGCGGTGATCGGCGCGGGATAGCGATTGGGGTTTGCCGTGCTCACACAGCCGGGCAGCGTCTCGATCAGGAAATCGGGCGCGGGATGGAGGAAAAACGGCATTGAGTAGCGCGGCGTCGCGCGCCGCTCCGGCGGGGGATTGACGACGCGGTGGGTGGTGGAGGGCAGGACATGGTTGGTCAGCCGTTGCAACATGTCACCGACATTGACAACGAGGGCGCCCTCAGGCGGCTTGACGGCGAGCCACTGGCCATCCCGGTCGAGCAGCTCGAGCCCGGCTTCCTCCGCACCCAGTAACAGGGTGATGAGGTTGATATCCTCATGCGCGCCGGCCCGGACTCCTTCTGCATCTGCGGGAATCGGGGGATAATGGAGCAGGCGCAAGATCGAATTGCCGTCCTTCACCGCCGGGTCGAACCAGTCGGCCGCCAGGCCCAGATGCCGGGCAATCGCCGACAGGATGACATCGCCCGCACGGTCGAACGCGGCGAACAGCTCAGTAAAGGTCTCGCGAAAGCCTGCGGGCCGGTCGGGCCAGATGTTGGGCGGCATCACGCTCTCAAACCGGTGCCCGGCGGCAAGCGGGCGACCGACATGCCAAAATTCCTTCAGGTCAACCGCGCTGGCGCCCTTCGCGATTTCGGTCTTGAACGGGGTATAGCCGCGCTGCCCCCCGCCAGATGGGGCGAAATAGCGGCGCTTTTCGTCTTCGCTCAGGTCAAACAGCGCCTTGGTCTGTGCCCAGGCGCGCGTGACGAGATCGGCGGGCACACCGTGGTCGGCGACGATCGCAAAGCCAAAGCGTTCGAACGAACCACCAATCGCGGTCGCAAAGCCGCCGGGGTCGTTCGCATTCTGGGTCAGCGAAAGCGTTGGGATGTGGTCAAGCGTGTCGTGCATGGGTCGGGTCCGGCGAATTATCTGGCTCGACATAGGACGCCGCAGCACGCGCCGCCAGAGGGTTTGCTCCTCGGCGTGGCTACCCCTTGCTCACCACACCCATAGCGGCGCCGTCGGGCGCTGCTTTCAGGTCGAGCCGAAACGGCTTGCCGCCCGCGTCGGTCCCGATCAGGCTGTCCCCGTCGACGCGCAGCTTATAGCCTGCTTTCCCCAATTCGGCCTGATACCAGCCGCGAAGCGCCGCGGGCGCCGCCGGGCTCCAGAAGGCGAAGCTGGTCATGTCGGCGGGTTCGTGCGGCATGATTTTGGCCGCTTCGACCAGTTTCGAGCCCGGATAGAGCGCAAACTTGGCCATATTCGCCATTTCGCCGTTGGGCATCGGCATGTCGGTTGCGTTCGCGACCATCGCCGCATTTGGTTCGGCCAGATCGGCCCGGCTTTCGGGCTCTGGCGCGGTGCCGCAACCGGCCAGCGTTGCAAGCGGAATCAGGGTAGACAGGATCAGGGCAGCACGGGGTGAGCGAGTCATGGCGGCACCTCTTCGCAATGGAACGACGCTAGTCCGCCTGAACCGACGTCGCCGTCAAGCCATTAGATGCATTGGTCGGGATGCGGGGATACGGATGCGGGCGGATTGGCGACCGCGCCCGTTGCTCAGCCCGCCGCCGATTTGTGAGTGACGCGCCCCGACCGTTCGGGCATGGCAAAGGCCATGGACAGCCGCCCCGCCCCGAACCTTGCTCCCCACAAAGCGATACCGGCTGAAAACCGGGCGCCGATCGGCTTTGCCGAATTCGTGTCGCTGGTGGCAGCACTCATGGCGCTGACCGCGCTGGGCATTGATGCGATGCTCCCGGCGCTTCCCGCGATTGGCACCGCGCTAGGCGTCGCCAGTGAAAACCAGCGCCAGTTCGTCATTTCCGCCTTTCTGCTCGGCTTTGGCCTTGCGCAGCTTGTCCATGGGCCGCTGGCGGACCGGTTCGGGCGGCGGCCGGTGTTGCTGATTGCGCTGTCGGGCTATGTGGTGGCCAATCTGATTGCGGCTTTTGCCAGCAGTTTTACGCTGTTGCTGGTCGCGCGCTTTGCCTCGGGTCTGGCGATTGCGGCGTCGCGCGTGGTGACGGTGGCGCTGGTGCGCGATTGCTATTCGGGTCGCGCGATGGCGCGCGTCATGAGTCTGGCGTTCATGGTGTTCATGGCCGCGCCCGTGCTCGCACCGTCCTTTGGCCAAGTCATTCTGCTGTTTGGCAATTGGCAAATGATCTTTGTGATGATTGCTGTGGTGAGCGCGGGCGTGCTGATCTGGTTTGCACTGCGGATGCCTGAAACTTTAGCGGTGGAGGCGCGCCAGCCCTTATCGCTCGCCCGGCTGGCATCGGGATGGGGGCGGGCGCTGACTGATCGCTCGTCGATCGGCTATACGCTGGCGGCGACGGCGCTGCTGGGCGCGCTTTATGGCTTTATCAACTCGGTGCAACAGATTGTCGCAGCGCTGACGGGCGGTGACGATCTGCTCGTGCCGGTGTTCATCGGCGTGGCCGGCATGATGGCGCTCGCCAATCTGCTGAATTCGCGGATTGTGATGCGGCTGGGCACCCGGCGCATTTCGCATAGCGCGCTCACCGGGCTGATCGTGCTGGCGGGCGTGCATTTGGCGCTGGCACAGGCGGGTTGGGAGACGATCTGGACCTTTGCCGTGCTTCAAGCGCTGACCATGGCGTGTTTCGGGCTGGCGACCGCCAATTTCTCCGCCATGGCGATGGAGAATATGGGTGCGATCGCGGGCACCGCGTCGAGTGTGCAGGGCTTTACTACTGTCACCATTGGCACGGTCGTCGGCGCGATGATCGGGCTGGGTTTTGATGGCACCACCGTGCCGCTCTTTCGCGGGTTTTTCATCGCCGGGCTGATCGCGCTTGTGATCGTTGCAATCGTCGAGCGCGGGCGGCTGTTCCAGCCGAGCTGAACCTCCGCAAGCTAATATCAGCGTCATCACAGAGTCGCAGGCGTGAGGGATCATCGGCTGCGCTGCGGAGTCGGTCCGCAGCAACCGGCCAAGGAGCATGACAGATGATGATGCACGGCGTTGCGATTGAAGAAACGGGCGTTCTTGACGAAGCGGTCGACGGGTCGGCCCTTGGCCACCATGCGCCCCTGATGTCGGACGATGGCGACGCAGGCGATGAGGACGCAGATAGCGAAGAGGCCGACGAGGATGATGATGATTTCGACAGCGACGAAGACGAAGATGAAGATGAAGACGGCGATGACGGCGAGGAAGAAGACGCCGATGAGGAAGATGAAGATGAAGATGATTGAGTAACGCTGTCACAGCCGCACTTCCCGACCCCGCGGTCGGGGAGTGCGCTCTTGTAGGCGTCGCTACCGCTGTTCAGTGTCCGTGCGTGGTTATCGTGCGACCCGGTTGGCAATGTGATCGAGTACCGCCGGGTGCAGCGGAAGTTCGAACCGTATGCCAGCGATATCGCTGCGTGCCCAAATCACCCGGCTTTCGATCGGAGCCAGGCTGCCGAAGCGCACCCAGATCGGGCTGCCCGCGCGCAGGAAAATGTTGGAAACTTGGCAGCCGGTTCGCGAAAGATCGCTGATAACGGCGTCATGCGCGGTTGAACTGCGCTCGCGAATCGACGCGATCAGCCGCACGGGCTTGCGATCGCCCTCGCGCCGTCGTGGCGTTGTAGCTGGTCGATTTAGGAAAACCGTGTTCATGGGGTTGTCCGCCTGCGGGGCAACAACCGCAATGCGCCGCCCACGGTTCGACCAAGGCCTGCCGTGGTGGCTGCGAGGATGGCGCAAATTATGAGCATAACGTCCCGATCATGATCGTTCCTACCCAAAAAGAGGCTAAGGTCCGCTTATCGGCAATGGTTGCTGCGGCGTTGAGCATGGTGCGGGATTAATATCGCACCGCGCCGACGGGCTGACAGTTCGGCATAACCCGACTAAAGCCGGATCAAACCATAGCTTAGGAGAGCGGCCCCATGCGCATCATCGATCATCACATCGTCGGCTTAACGGCCAACCCCGGCGCCGCTACGCGCATGGCCGATGTGTTTGATCCCAATGCGGGCACGGTGCAGGCGCAGGTGACGCTGGGCACGGCCGCCGATCTGGAGCGCGCGGTTGCAGCAGCCCAAGCCGCGCAACCCGGCTGGGCGGCCACTAACCCGCAGCGCCGCGCGCGCGTGATGTTCGCGTTCAAGTCGCTGGTCGAGGCGCATATGGATGAACTGGCGCATTTATTGTCGTCGGAACATGGCAAGGTGGTTGCGGATGCGCGCGGCGATATCCAGCGCGGGCTCGATGTGATCGAATTCGCTTGTGGCATCCCGCATGTGCTCAAGGGGGAGTATACGCAAGGGGCGGGGCCGGGCATCGACGTCTATTCGATGCGTCAGCCGCTGGGGATTGGAGCGGGGATTACGCCGTTCAATTTCCCCGCGATGATCCCGATGTGGATGTTCGGGGTCGCGATTGCGTGTGGCAATGCGTTTATCCTGAAACCATCGGAGCGCGATCCGTCGGTGCCGGTGCGTCTCGCCGAATTGATGCGCGAGGCAGGCGCGCCGGAGGGGATTTTGCAGGTCGTCCACGGTGACAAGGAAATGGTTGATGCGATCCTCGACCATCCGGCGATCAGCGCGGTCAGCTTTGTCGGGTCATCGGACATCGCGCATTATGTCTATCGGCGCGGTGTTGCGGCGGGCAAGCGGGTGCAGGCAATGGGCGGCGCCAAGAACCACGGCATCGTCATGCCCGACGCCGATCTCGATCAGGTGGTGAACGAGCTGTCGGGCGCGGCGTTCGGTTCGGCGGGGGAGCGGTGCATGGCGCTCCCGGTGGTCGTGCCGGTGGGCGCAGCAACGGCGGAGGCTTTGCGCGAAAAGCTGTTGCCTGCGATTGCCAAGTTGCGCGTCGGCATTTCGACCGACCGCGACGCCGATTACGGTCCCGTGGTGAACGCGGCGCACAAAGCGCGCGTGGAGGGATGGATTCAAAAGGGCGTAGATGAGGGTGCCGAGCTGGTGGTCGATGGCCGCGGCTTTACGCTCCAGGGGCATGAGGCCGGTTTCTTCATCGGCCCGTCGCTGTTCGACCATGTCACGCCCGCCATGGAAAGCTACCGCGAGGAGATTTTCGGCCCCGTGCTCCAGATGGTGCGCGCCGATGATTTTGAGGAAGCACTCGCGCTGCCCAGCCAGCACCAATATGGCAATGGCGTCGCGATCTTTACCCGCAACGGTCACGCCGCGCGCGAATTTGCCGCCCGCGTCAATGTCGGCATGGTCGGCATCAACGTGCCGATC
>PNLG01000120.1 GCA_013822915.1 Sphingomonas sp.
GGCCGGGCCAGCGCGCGCAGACATCAGCTTTCAGCGTGGCCGAAAACGGCGCGGAGGTGCAGGTCTTCAGCCGAAAGCTCGACAAGTCGAACGCATCGAAATCGGGGATCGCCATGATGCGACTATATTGCACCGGCACCAGCATCGCGTGCGTCGCGCGGTGCGCCTGCGCCATCTCCAGAAAGCGGCGCGCGTCGAATTTTGCCATGATCACCGCCGTGCCGCCCCAGCCGAGCGTGGGGAGGAACACCACCAGCGTCGTATTGGAATAGAGTGGCGTCGCCACCATCGTCACCGCATCGCCAAAGCCCGCGCCCGCATTTCGGTGGATATGCGCCCATCGCATTGCGTGGCTTTGCACAATACCCTTGGGCGTGCCGGTAGTGCCCGAGGAATAGATAATGTTGAACGGATCATCGGGTGCCGTCGCGACCGGGGCGGGGCGGGAGCCCTCGGGGGCGAGCCAGGTCGCGTGATCGTCGCTGCCGATGCGGATGATCCGCGCGGCAATCGCCTGCCCACTCAGCGCGTCATCGGCGGCGGCATCGACAAATACCTGCGCCGCGCCGCAATCGGCGATCATCGCGGCGAGTTGTTCGGGCGTTGACCCCGGTGCGAGCGGCGTCGCCGCACCGCCCGCGCGCAGCGTGCCGAGGAAGAGCGCCGCATAGGCAATTGATGGCGCGCCGATAATCGCCACCGCCTGCCCCTGCGCGAGCCCGTCGCGCTGAAGTGCGGCCGCAATCCGGTCCATCATCCGGTCAAGTTCGGCATAGCTGAACGCGCCGTCTTCGCCGATAACCGCAGGCTTGCTCCCGCGCTCGACCGCATGAAGGCGGATGAGATCGGGCAATGTCGAAAAATTGCTGGCAAGCGCATCGGCGGCAGACATACACTTTGCTCCCTTTGCCTATCCCGCTAGGCGAGCGCGGTTGGAAATGCCATACGCGATATTCGAAAACGGGAAGAGGGTGTGAGCAATGATCTATTATGACGCCGCCAATCCGGCGCCAAACCCGCGACGGGTGCGCATTTTTCTGGCGGAAAAAGGGATTAAGCTGACCACCAAGCTGCTGTCGATCCCGGCGGGGGAGCACAAATCGGCGGATTTTTTGAGCATCAACCCGCTGGGGCAAATCCCGGCACTCGCGCTTGATGATGGCGATGTGATTACCGAAAGCGTATCGATCTGCCGCTTTCTGGAAGCGCTCAACCCCGATCCGCCGCTGTTCGGGCGCGGGCCAAAGGGGGTGGCCGAGGTTGATATGTGGGTGCGCCGGGTCGAGCTGCGCCTGATGGTGCCGGTGGGCATGGTGTGGGCGCATACCCACCCGTTCACCGCCCGCGTCGTGAAGCCGCAATATACCGAATATGGCGAGAGCAACCGCCCCCGCGCGCGCGCCGCGATGGCCGAGATTGATACAGCACTCGCGACGCGACCCTGGCTGGCGGGCAAGGATTTTTCGATGGCGGATATTGTGCTGCTTTCGGTGGTCGATTTTGCCGAGTGGATCGGGCTGAAAATGCCTGAGGAACTGGCGGCTTTGCGGGGATGGCATGAGCGCGCGTCGGCGCGCCCCAGTGCTGCTGCATGAGTGCTGCTGCATGAGTGCGGCAGGCGGTTGGGCAGGTCGCGTTGCGGTCGTCACCGGCGGCGGCACTGGCATTGGCGCGGCGACGGTGCGGATGCTCGCTGAGCGGGGCGTAGCGTGCGTCATCAACTATGCCACTAGCAAGGACGACGCCGACGCCCTTGCCGCCGAAGTGGGCAGTGGTGCGATTGCGGTCCGCGCCGATATTACTGACGATGCACAATGCCACGCGCTTGCCGATGCGGCGGTCACGGCGTTTGGGCGGATCGACTTTCTGGTCAATAATTCGGGCCGCACCAAATTTGCCGCGCATGAGGATCTGGACGCGCTGTCGGCGGCGGATTTTGTCGACATCTATCAGTTGAATGTGATCGCCGCGTTTCAAATGGTCCGCGCCTGTGCTCCGGCGATGAAGGCGGGGGATGCCAGCGCGATCGTCAATATCGCCTCGGTCGCGGGGGTGTTTGGCATGGGGTCATCGGTCGCCTATGCCGCGTCAAAGGGCGCGCTGATCACGATGACCAAGAGCCTTGCGCGCGTGATGGCACCGGCCATTCGCGTGAACGCAGTCGCGCCCGGCTATGTCGGCACCGGCTGGTTCGAAAAACGGCTGGGGGCAGAGGGATTTGCCAAGCTCAACGACCGCATCGCCGCCAGCGTGCCGATGGCGCTCGCCACGATGGCGCCCGATGTCGCGGCGCCCGTCGTCAGCCTGCTCGACCCGGCGATGCGCAGCGTGACCGGCGAAGTGATGCTGGTGGATGCAGGCGGGCACCTCGACGTCGCGCTCAGCCGACGCCCGGGGCGCGAGGGATAGTTTAGGGGGCCGTATCGTCGGCGCCCGCGCGTCCGAGCACTTTCCACACCACGATCACCAGCGCCGTCCCCGCCAGTGCGGCGGCCAGTGCGAACGCCGCGCCCGGCTGCCCCCGTGCAACACCTGCCGCCAGCGCTTGAGTCAGCATTAGCGGCGCGATGATCGCCGCCACGCTGTTCAGACTGCCGACGCCCCCCTGCAAAGCGCCCTGATGCGACGCATCGGCCATGCGCGACAGCAGCGTGTTCATCGCCGGAAACACCAGCGCGGACAGGCCGCTGACCAGGAAAACGGCATAGGCCTGCCACCCGGCGGTGATGAAAATATACGACAGGAACGCGCCGGTCCCGCTGGCCAGCCCGATCACCGCTGCGCGCCGTTCCCCGATCCGCGCCATGATCGGCCCAGTGGCAAATGTCTGTACACTCGCCATCACCAGCCCGACAAACGCCAGCGACCAGCCGATCGCGGTCGCATCCCAGCCAAAGCGCGCCGCGCTCCAGAACGACCAGGTCGCCGGATACACCATGCTCGCCACTTGCCAGCAGAACCAGGCGATCAGCAGCGGGGCGGCATTCCCGCTTTTGAACAGCGGCGCGAACGCGCTCACGACATTGGCGCGGCGCCAATCAAACGGGCGGCGCAATTCAGGGGCAAGCGATTCGGGCAGGATCACGATCATTGCAATCGCATTGGCCAGCGCGAGCGCGGCGGCGGCGAGAAAGGGCGCCTGTGGCCCCAATCCCGCCAGCACGCCGCCAAGTGCGGGGCCAATGATAAAGCCAAGGCCAAACGCCGCCCCGATCCAGCCGAACACGGTTGAGCGTTTTTCCGGGGTACTGGCATCGGCGAGTGCGGCGCTGGCAGGGCCATAAATCGCACCTGTCACGCCCGCAATCGCGCGCCCGACGAACAGCCAGGCAAGCGTTGGCGCAAACGCCATCATCGCATAATCGGCGGCAAAGGCGAGCATCGAGGCGATCAGCACCGGGCGCCGCCCAAACCGATCGCCGAGATTGCCAAGCACGGGGCCGGCAAAGAACTGCATCAGCGCATAAATACCAAGCAGATAGCCCGAAATCCGCGTTGCCTCATCCAGCCCCGTCGCGCCAAGCCGCATAATCAGCGCGGGCAACACCGGCAACACGACGCCAAAGCCGATCGTGTCGATCAGCACACCGGCCAGCACGGTGAAAACGATGCGCCGGTCATAGCCCATGATCGCCCCCTTTGCCCAAAGCTGGTATCGCGGCTGCCGCGAAAGGGAAACAGCCAATCCGGCGATGCCCGGCGTGCTGGTCAGCGATCGAGTTTGGTGGCGGCCGGGCGCTTGCGGGCGGCAAGACCCGGCCGTTGACCAAGCGACCGGTCAGGCGGTGACGCGCAGGCTTTCCAACACTGCAATCATTTCACCCGGTTCGGGGCGACGGGTATAGTCGGGATTGACCTCGGCGTAGGCGATCTTGCCATCCGTCCCGATCACATAGCGCGCGGGCATTGGCAGCGTCTGGCTGTCGTCGCCATTGGAGCCGGGCAGATCGACCCCGAAACTTGCGTAGAGCGCCGAGAGTTCGTCTTGCAGCCGAAACCGCAGGCCAAAGGCATCGGCGACCTGATTGCCGGCATCGCTGAGCACCGGGAAGGTTAAGCTATTGTCGCGAATGGCCTTGCGGCTGCTCGCGGCCTGCTGGGGCGTGATGGCGATCAATTGCGCGCCGGTCGCGCGGATGGCGTTGGCCGCCTCCTCAAGCGCTTGCAGGTCAAGGTTGCAATAGGGACACCACACGCCGCGGTAGAAGGTCAGCGCGATGGGCCCACTGGCCAGCAGATCGGTGGCGCGCACCATCCGCCCGTCGGCGTCGGGCAGCGAGAAGTCGGGCGCGCGATCGCCCGCTTTCAAGGCGCGGTCGGCCTGGCCGGTCGCGATCAGTTCGTCGGTGGTGCGGTGGATGATCGCTACCGCTTCTGGCGGGGCCATGGTGGTTTCGAACTGGTGACGGAAGGCGTCGAGCTTTGCTTGGAGTGTCATGGCGTTACCCTATTCAATTGGATGCACCGGATCGTGCATGCCGCTTTCTCGTCCATCCAAAGTATGAGGGGTAGACAGCAATGTCATCTATGATTTATCCATATAATAGATGAATGACCGGCTGCAGGCCCTGCGCGTTTTTCAGCGCGTTGCCCGTTTGGGCAGCTTTTCGCGTGCGGGACGCGAGCGCGGGCTATCGCAGCCATCGGTGTCGCGGATCATCTCTGATCTGGAGGCGGCGCTGGGCGCGACGCTGTTTTTGCGCACGACGCGCGCAGTGGCCCTGACCGAGGCAGGGCTGGCGTATCTGACTCAGATAGAGCCGCTGCTCGCCGCGCTTGACGAGGCTGATTACAGTGTGCGCGGCACAGGCGAGCTGCGCGGGACACTGCAAGTGGCGCTGTCGTCCGGCTTTGGGGTGCGCGAGGTTGTGCCCCGCTTGCCCGCGTTTATGGCGCAGCATCCGGCGCTGCGCGTCAATCTGAATATTAGCGATCAGCGGCAGAATCTGGTCACCGACGGCATCGATATTGCTTTTCGGCTGGGCGATTTGCCTGATTCGAGCGCGATTGCGCGAAGGCTGGCGTCGGCGCCGCGCGTGCTGGTTGCATCGCCGGGCTATCTGGCGGACGCGCCGCCGCTCGCCCACCCGTCCGATCTCGCGCGCCACCACATCATCGCCGGGCCAAGCATCGACCCGCAGCAGCATTGGGCATTTGAGCGCGATCAGCGCCGCCTGTCGGTCCGCATTGATGGCCGGATATCGACCGGTGCCAATGAAGCGGCGATTGCGGCGGCCGTCGCCGGGCTGGGGATTGCGCGGGCTTCGTCATGGGGGTGCCGTGCGGAGCTGGAGGCGGGGGCGCTGGTCACTGTGCTCCCCGAGTGGCGGATGGCGCCGGTGGCGCTTCATGCAATCTTTCCCGGTGTTGCCGGGGCGCCCCCTGCTGCACGGGCGCTGGCCGATTTTGTGGCGGAGGCGTTGCGCGCGCCAGATACCCTGACCTAAAGCCCTCTTTGCTCAGCGCGGATTATGTGCCAGATCTTGTCACCATACCCGATATTCAGATTCGGCTTTTGGGAGTGGAACAATGGCATCAGCACCCGCAATTGATGGCGCAGCGGCGTTGGACGAATTTCGCAGTGAAGCCCGCGCCTGGCTCGCGGCAAATTTCCCGGCATCGCTAAAGGGCAAGGACAATTCGCTGTCCGCATTGGAAGGGCCGCATGACCCCACCGACGATGATCGCGCCTGGACACAGGCGATGGGCGCGAAGGGCTGGGGGGTTCCAACCTGGCCCGCCGCCTATGGCGGGGGTGGGCTCGACCGGCATCAGGCGCGGGTGCTGCAAGAGGAAATGGGCCGGATCGGTGCCTGGAACCCGATTGGCGGCATGGGTGTGATGATGTTTGGCCCAACGCTGCTCGAATATGGCAGCGAGGAACAGAAGCTGCAGCATATTCCCGCCATCGCCAAGAGCGAAGTGCGCTGGTGCCAGGGATATTCGGAGCCCGGCGCAGGCTCCGACCTTGCCTCGCTCCAAACCTTTGCCGAGGATATGGGCGACCATTATCTCGTGAACGGACAAAAGACCTGGACGTCGGGCGGGCAATGGGCCGACAAATGCTTTGCGCTGGTCCGCACTGACAAGAGCCAGAAACATGGCGGCATTAGCTTTCTGCTCATCGACATGACCTCGCCGGGTGTCGAAGTGAAGCCCATCCGCATGATCAGCGGTCAATCGCCGTTCTGCGAGACGTTTTTCACCAATGTGAAAGTGCCCAAGGGCAATCTGGTCGGACGTGAGGGGCAGGGCTGGGAAATCGGCACGCGCCTGCTCCAGCATGAGCGCAATTCGCTGTCAGGTGGCAGCGGCGCGTCGCGGATGTTTGCGGGCAAGCCCTTGTCGCAACTCGCCAAGGAATATCGCGGCGCCAATGATGACGGCGCCGTCGCCGACACCGATTTGCGGATGCGGATCGTGCGCCATGAAATGGACCAGCGTGCGTTTATGCTGACGCTGCGCCGCGCCGCGATGGAGGCGAAGTCAAACCAGGGCCCGTCGGCCGCCACCAGCATCATGAAGAATGTTGGGGCGCGCCTCACGCAAGACCGCGCTGAGCTGTCGGTGGAGATTATGGGCATGGCTGGGCTGGGCTGGGAAGGCGCAGGCTTTAGCGAGGCCGAACTGACCCAGACCCGCACCTGGCTCTGGGGCAAGGCCGTGTCGATCTATGGCGGGTCGACCGAAATCCAGAATAATGTGATCGCCAAGCGCATTTTGGGCATGCTCGATCACCAATAACCATAATATATTCGGGCCGCTGACGATGATCGGCGGCCCGGCGAGGGGGTTTTTGAAATGGC
>PNLG01000007.1 GCA_013822915.1 Sphingomonas sp.
CGCATCGCCGAACGCCGCGATACCAAGGGCGAATAAGCGCTCTCATCGCTGTTTCATGGTCACAGAGGGCGTCGGCGCGATCCGGCGCCCTCTTTACGTGCGCGCGCGGCCCCGCGATAAGCAGCGCCATGCAGGCAATTGAGTGGGAGTTTTTCGATGCGGCGATTTTGGCTGACGGCGCTGGCGTTGAGTATAATTGGGGCGCCCGCCATGGCCGCTGATGCGCCGCAGAAGCTGACGCTCGAACGCCTGTTCGCCAGCCCCGATCTGTCGGGGCCGCAACCGCGCGGGCTGAAGCTGTCACCCGATGGGCGTTTGCTTACCTCGCTGCGGCCCCGCGCCGATGAACGCGACCGGTTCGACCTGTGGGCGCTCGATACCCAGACGGGTCGCGAATGGATGCTGGTCGATTCCAAGGCGATCGGATCTGGGGCCGAATTGTCAGAGGCTGAGAAGATGCAGCGCGAACGCGCGCGGATCGGCGGATCAAAGGGGATTGTCGCTTATGATTGGACGCCGGATGGCAAAGCGATCCTGGTGCCGCTCGATGGCGATCTGTTCCTCGCGCAGCTTGACGGCAAGGTCGACCGGCTGACCAACAGCCCCGAGGGCGAGCTCAACCCGGCAGTCAGCCCCAAGGGCGGCTATCTCAGCTTTGTGCGCGACCAGAATCTGTTCGTGCAGCCGATTGGCGGTGCCGCGCCCTGGATGGCGACGCAAAGCGGCCAGGGCAATGTCCATTGGGGCGAAGCCGAATTCGTCGCGCAAGAGGAAATGGACCGCCGCACCGGCTATTGGTGGTCGCCCGATGACAAGTTCATCGCGGTCGAGAAATTCGACGAAGCCCCAGTCGGCATCGTCACCCGCGCGGCAATCGGCGCGGATGGCACGCGCGTCGTCGATCAACGCTATCCGGCGGCGGGCACCGCGAATGCGCTGGTCGAGCTTTATGTGATGAAGCCCGACGGCTCAGCGCGCGTAAAGGTTGATCTGGGCAGCAACCCCGACATTTATCTCGCGCGCGTTGATTGGACGCCCGATGGCAAGACTCTGCTCGTGCAGCGGCAGAGCCGCGATCAAAAGACGCTGGATATGTTGAGCGTCGATCCGCAAACCGGGGCGGCGACGATCTTGTTCACCGAAAAGGCGGGCGCGCGCAGTTGGATCAACCTGACCGATGCGTATCAACCGCTGAAGGACGGATCGCTGATCTGGCGATCGGAACGCACCGGCTTTGGCCATCTCTATCATTTCAAAGGCGGGAAATGGACTGCGCTGACCCAGGGTGACTGGGTGGTGCAGGCGCTGGTCGGCGTCGATGAGGCCAAGGGGCGGTTATTCTTCACCGGCAACAAGGATGGTTTCCTCGAACAGCATCTCTATGCGGTCGACATCGCCAAGCCGGGGCAGGTCACCCGGCTGACCGAGGGCGGCTGGTGGCACGGCGCGACGATGGACGCCGCCGCGAGCCGGGTGATCGTCGCGCGATCAAGCCCGACCCAGCCGACCCAGCTTTATCTGGCGGATGCAAGCGGCAAGCGGCTGCGCTGGCTGAACGAAAATGCGGTGCGCGACGGGCACCCCTATTTCCCTTTCGCGGGCGACCATCAGGAGCGCAAGTTCGGCACAATCAAGGCGGCCGATGGCACCGAGCTATATTGGGAAATGATCACTCCCAAAATTGAACCCGGCAAAACCTATCCGGTGTTTTTCCAGCATTATGGCGGCCCCGGCACCGGGCAACAGGTGACACGCGCATGGAATGGCGCGCTGCCGCAATATCTAGTCAGCCGCGGTTACATCTATTTCCAGATCGACAATCGCGGCTCCTATCACCGGGGCAAGGCTTTTGAGGATCACCTCTACCACGCGATGGGCAGTGTCGAGGTTGCAGATCAGCTTGCGGGCGCGGCCTATCTCAAAACGCTGCCATTCGTCGATGCGAAACGGATTGCGATCAACGGCTGGTCCTATGGCGGTTACCTGACCATCAAGATGCTGGAGGCGGCGCCGGGTGTGTTCGCGGCCGGGATTTCGGGCGCGCCGGTGACCAAGTGGGAGCTGTATGACACTCATTATACGGAACGCTATCTGGGCGATCCGCGCACCGACCCGCAAAGCTATGCGACATCAAACGCGCTCGCCGATACCGCAAAGATCGCCGATCCGCTGCTGCTGATCCATGGCATGTCGGATGACAATGTGGTGTTCACCAACGCAACCGCCTTTGCCGCCAAGATGCAGCGCGAGGCGCGGCCGTTCGAAATGATGTTCTACCCCGGCCAAACCCACCGCGTCGGCGGACCCGGCATCAGCCAGCATTTGTGGACGACGATCCTCGATTTCCTCGACCGGCGGATGCCCGCGCAGAAATAGGCAGCGATACTGGACAAAGCGGGCAGGGGGACTAAGCACAAGTGGCGTGTGCAAGACTTTCGAAGGGCCATAGGACATGACCAAACTGACCACATGCCTGTGGTTCGACAAGGGACAGGCGCGCGCGGCGGCGGAGTTCTACGCCAGCGTCTTCCCGGACAGCCATGTGGCAACTGCGCCCGCCTCCTCCGGAGACAACAGCTCGACCAGCCGGGGGGAGGAGATCACCGTCGCATTCACCCTGTGCGGCCAATCCTTTGTCGGGCTGAACGGCGGGCCGAACTTTACGCCAAATCAAGCAGTGAGTTTCCAGATATTTACCGACACGCAGGAAGAAACCGACCGCTATTGGAACGCCATTGTCAGCAATGGCGGCGCCGAGAGCAGGTGCAGTTGGTGCAAGGATCGTTGGGGCTTTTCCTGGCAGATCGTGCCGCGCGCGCTGATGGTTGGGATGGCGGACCCCGATCCTGCTGCCGCCAGACGGGTGATGGAGGCGATGATGTCGATGAGCAAAATCGATATCGCGGCGATCGAGGCGGCGCGGGCCGGTGATAAGTTATGACTCTTCATTATTTCGGCCAACGCCGCTCTGGCTATAAGTGGGCGAGGCAAATCGCGGTTATCGAGCAAGGGGCCGAGGATTGGTTCCCGAGGATCGACGAGGGCAAGCCGGAGACGATGGCGGAACTGTGTGTCAGGACGGACAAGGATAGCGAAGTATGAGCGGGTATCGCGTAGTGGTCGCAGGCGCGACGGGCAATGTCGGGCGCGAAATGCTCAACATCCTTGCCGAACGGGAATTCCCGATCAGCGAGCTGGCAGTGCTGGCGTCGTCGCGCAGCCAGGGTGACGAGATTGAATTCGGTGACACCGGTCGGATGCTGAAGGTCCAGAATATCGAGCATTTCGATCCCGCTGGCTGGGACATGGCGCTGTTCGCGATCGGGAGCGAGGGGTCAAAGCTGCACGCCCCGCGCTTTGCCGCCGCCGACTGCACGGTGATCGACAATGCGTCGCTCTACCGGATGGACCCCGATGTCCCGCTGATCGTGCCGGAGGTAAACCCGCACGCGATTGACGGCTATCAGCGGCGCAACATTATCGCCAATCCCAATTGCTCGACCGCGCAGATGGTCGTCGCGCTCAAGCCGCTGCACGATTTTGCGACGATCAAGCGCGTCGTCGTCTCCACCTATCAATCGGTGTCGGGCGCGGGCAAGGCGGGGATGGACGAGCTGTTCGAGCAAAGCCGCAACATCTTTGTCGGCGACAGTGCGGAGGCGAAGAAGTTTACCAAGCAGATCGCGTTCAACGTGATTCCGCATATCGACAGTTTCCTCGACGATGGGTTCACCAAGGAAGAGTGGAAAATGGTCGTCGAGACCAAGAAGATCCTCGATCCCAAGATCAAGGTCGTCGCCACCTGCGTGCGCGTGCCGGTGTTCGTCGGGCATTCAGAAGCGGTCACGATCGAGTTCGAGAACGAGATTTCGGCGAAAAAGGCGCAGTCGATCCTGCGCGAGGCCCCCGGCGTCATGCTGGTCGATAAGCGCGAGGATGGCGGCTATGTCACGCCGGTGGAATGTGTGGGCGATTATGCGACCTTCATCAGCCGGGTGCGCGAAGATCCGACCGTCGACAATGGCCTGGTGCTTTGGTGCGTCAGCGATAATCTTCGTAAGGGGGCCGCGCTGAACGCGGTCCAGATCGCGGAATTGCTGGGGCGGCGGCACTTGAAAAAGGCGGCGTGAAATGATCGCGCGCCTGCCTCGTTCTGTTGCGACCGGGCACGCGCGCGCCAATCATTCGGATTGTCACGCAGCGATTGCGGGGAGCAAGCATTGGCGGAAACGGTAACCGGCGGCTGTCAGTGCGGGCGCATTCGCTATTCGGCGCGGATCGAGGTACGTCAGGCCTATCTGTGCCACTGCCGCATGTGCCAACGGGCAACCGGCGGTGTTGCCGCTGCTTTTTTCGGCGTGGAAAAAGCGAGCGTATCATGGTCGAACGCGCCTGATTTTTTCGCCTCATCGGCAATTGCCGAGCGCCCGTTTTGCGCCACCTGTGGCACCCCACTGGGCTTTGCCTATCCCGATGCGTCCAAGATGGACCTGACGGTTGGCAGCCTTGATGGTCCAGCGGGCTTTGTGCCTATCAGCCATTTCGGCGCAGAGACGATCAACGAGGCGTGGCTGGACACGAGTGCATTGCCGCGCGACCGCTGTGATAGCTATCCGCCGCTCGTCGCGCGTTGGGAAAGGGTGAAAGAACGATGACCGACTTGCAAAGCCACCATTTCGCCAGTTTCGATGGCGCCGATCTTGCCTGGCACGAAGTGGGGACGGGGCGGCCCGTGGTGATGCTCCACGGCTTCTTCTCCGATGCTGACACCAACTGGATCAAATATGGCCATGACGATACGGTCGCCGCGCGTGGCTTCCGCGTCATCATGCCCGATCTGCGCGCGCACGGGACCAGCGCCCGGCCGCATGATGCCGCCGCTTATCCGCCCGATGTGCTGGCGAGCGACGGGTTGGCGTTGATCGCGCATCTGGGGCTGACCGATTATGATCTGGTCGGCTATTCGCTGGGCGCGCGTACCGCGATCCGGATGATGATCATGGGTGCGAAGCCGCGGCGCAGCGTGATTTCGGGCATGGGGTATCAAGGTGTTATCGATACCGGACGGCGCGTCGATTTCTTTCGCCGAGTGCTGACGCAAGGCGGTAGTTTTGAACGTGGATCACCCGAATTTCTGGCCGAGGCGTTTCTGAAAAGCAGCGGCGGTGACCCCAAGGCGCTGGTCCATATCCTTGATACCTTTGTGCCCAGCACCGACGCCGAACTGGCGGCGATCGACCGCCCGGTCTTGTTGCTGTGCGGCGAGGATGACCGTGACAATGGGTCCGCCGAGGCACTGGCGCAGGCGCTGCCCAATGCCCGGTATCAAGCCGTGCCGGGCAATCACATGAGCGCGGTCGCCAAGCCTGATCTGGGCATGGCGATCGCCGATTTCCTCGCCGCTTGACGCAGCCGGTGCGGGCGGCGCAGTAGCGCCAAACTAATTATCGGGGAGCCTGTTATGATCCGCCGCCTCATCTGCGCAACGCTGCTCGCCACGACGGCGATTGCGACACCCGCCGCTGCTGCGCCCGCGCCAACGCTCGCCGATGTCGATGCGTTCCTCAAAAATGCCGAGGCAAAACTCGACGCACTCTCGCTCGACGCAGCCCGTATTCAGTGGATCAACGCGACCTATATCACCGACGATACCGATGCGCTCGCCGCCAGAAGCAGCGCGGAGCTGACCGCGTTTCAGGTGCAGCTCGCACTTGACGCCGCCAAGCTGCAAAAGGTCGCCGGATTGTCGGACGACCAGAAGCGCAAGCTCGACCTGCTGCGCGGCGGCATCACGCTGCCCGCGCCGACCACGGCGGGGTCGGCCGATACGCTCGCGACGCTGACCACCAAAATGGGCTCCGCCTATGGCAAGGGGCGGGGGACGCTGGAGGGCAAGCCGATCAACGGCTCCGACATCGAAGCCGCGATGGGCACAGTGCGCGATCCTGCGCGCTTGAGCGAGATGTGGACAAGCTGGCACGACAATGTCGGCGCGCCCGCCCGCGATGATTACACCCGCGTGGTGGGCATCGCCAATCAGGGCGCGCGCGAGCTGGGGTATAAGGATGTCGGCGCGATGTGGCGGTCGGGCTATGACATGAGCCCGGAGGCGTTTGCCGCGCTCACCGACAAGCTATGGCGCGATGTCGAGCCGCTCTACCGGGCTTTGCACGCCTATACCCGCGCGAAACTCAACGCCCAATATGGCGATGCGGTCCAGCCCAAAACCGGGCCGATCCGCGCCGACCTGCTCGGCAATATGTGGGCGCAGGAATGGGGCAATATCTATGATCTGGTCGCGCCAAAGGGCGCCGGTGAGCTGGGGTTCGACATTGGCGAATTGCTGGCGGCGCGCGGCGATGACCCGGTCAAGATGGTGCGGATTGGGGAGGGATTCTATACCTCGCTTGGCCTCGCGCCGCTCCCCGACACCTTCTGGACCCGGTCGCAGATTGTAAAGCCCGCCGACCGCGAGGTCGTGTGCCATGCCTCCGCCTGGGATATCGACAATCAGGATGACCTGCGCATCAAAATGTGCACCAAGGTGAATAGCGACGACTTCATCACCATCCACCACGAACTCGGCCATAATTATTACCAACGCGCGTATAAGGCGCAGCCGTTCCTCTACAAAAACGGCGCGAATGACGGTTTCCACGAAGCGATTGGCGATTTTGTCGCGCTGTCGATCACGCCGCAATATCTGGTCGACATCAAGCTGCTCGACCCCGCCAAGGTACCGAGCGAGGATAAGGACATCGGCCTGCTC
>PNLG01000037.1 GCA_013822915.1 Sphingomonas sp.
TCGGCCGCAATTGCTGGCGCTGGCGCAGCGGGTCATCGTGTTCGAAGGAGGCAAGATCTCCGCCGATGGCCCGCGCGACCAGATTTTGCGCGCCGCCATGCAGACAAAGGCGGCATAATGAACGAGATGACCACGGAATTCGTGCGTCCGGTTGCGCGGCGCAGTTCGAACCTGCTGCTTTGGGCGATTCTGGTTTTCTTCGTGATTGCGGTAATTTGGGCCGCGGTGACGAACCTGGATCGCACCGTGCGCGCAACCGGGCGGGTGATTCCGTCGTCGGAGCTTCAGATCATTTCCAATCCCGAAGGCGGGATTGTGCAGCGCATTCTGGCCAAGGTGGGCGACAATGTGGCTCGCGGCGCCCCGTTGCTCACGCTGGATCAGACCCAGATGGGCGGCGAACTGGGCAGCGGGCGCGCAACAATTGGTGCGCTGGCGCTGAGGATCGCCCGGCTGAGCGCCGAAATCGCGGGGCAGGAGCCGCGCTATCCCGCCGTCAACGATCCGGCATTGGCGGCCCAACTTGTGGTGGAACGCGCGCTCCACACCGCGCGGCTCGCCGATCTTGCCAATGCGATGGCGGTCGCTGATGCGCGGCTTGATGGCGCCGAGCGTGAGGCAGTGGGATCGGCAGCGCTGGTGCGCGCGCGCGACGCGGTGCGCGACGAAAAGCTGCACGAAGTCAGCGTGATTGGCCCCCTGGTCGAGCGGGGGATCGAGCCGCGCCTCAGCCTCGCGCAGGCGCAGGCCGCCGCCGACTCCGCGCGCGCCGAGGCGGAGGCTGCGCGCGCGTCGCTGGCGCGTGCCCGTGCTCAAGTCGCCGAGACGCGATCGGCCAAAGCCGTGGCGCGCGAACAGTGGCGCGTGCAGGCCGCCGCCGAATTGGTTGCCGCGCAGGCCGACCTTGGCGCGAAGGGCCAAAGCCTGCCCACGCTGGAAAATCGCGCGGCGCGAACGGTGGTGCGCGCGCCCGTCAATGGCACCGTCAATCGCGTGCTCGTCACCACGCCGGGCGGCAGTGTGCAACCGGGCCAGCCGCTGGTTGAAATCGTGCCCGCCGATGACCGGCTGCTGATCGACGCGCGCGTGCTGCCTTCTGACATCGGCACAGTGGCGATCGGCCAGACGGCAAAGGTCTCGCTCACCGCGTATAACCGGACGACTTATGGTGTGCTTGACGCAGTGGTCATCTCGATCTCGCCCGATGCGGTGATTGATGAGCGCACCGGCGATAGTTTTTATACGATCCGCGTGCGCACGAAGGCGAGCCAGATGGCGGATCCGTCCGGCAAAATGCACCCGATTGGCCCCGGCATGGTCGCCGAAGTCGATTTGCTGGGCGAAAAGCGCACCATCCTCGAATATCTCCTGTCGCCGGTGTTGGAGGTTGGGCGCACCGCGCTCCGCGAATAGCGAACTCAGCGGGCCGGGGTCACCGCGCCGAAACGCTGGCGCAGTGCGACCAGATAGTGCCAGCACATCCCGCCTGCGTGCGGTGATTGCCGCGCGTTGCATCCCCGCCTAGACACGCGGTGAGGCCCGGTGGAACAGGGCGACATATCTGGCGGAACCTATGCACGATCTCGCGATTTTTTATGAACATCCGGCGTGGTTTGCGCCGCTCTTTGCCGCACTTGATGAACGCGGTGTCGATTATGTGCGGATCGGCATTGCCGGGCACCGATTCGATCCGGCAGGCGCGCCGCCGCCCGCGCGCGTGGTGTTCAGCCGGCTGGCCATGTCGAGTTTCCTGCGATCGCCCGACCATGCGATTTATTACGCCCATGCCCTGTTCGCGCATTGGGCGGTGCAGGGCGCGCGTGTTATCAACGGCGCGGCGGCGCTCGCGGTGGATGCGAACAAGGCGCGTCAGCTCGCGCTGATGAGCGGGCTGGGGCTGGCAGTGCCGGCAACGCGGGTGGTTCACCGGCCAGTCGATGTTCTGGCGGCGGCCGCCGAATTGCGCTTTCCGTTGGTGGTCAAGGCTAATGTCGGCGGATCGGGTGCCGGGATCATGCGCTATGATAGCGCGGAAGAGTTGGCGCAGGCGATCGCGGACAAATTCCTGCCGACCAGCATCGACGGTGTATTATTGGTCCAGGAATATGTGCCCGCGCGCGACGGCACGATCACGCGGATCGAAACGCTCGACCGCCAATTCCTCTATGCGATCGACGTGGCGGGCGGCGGCGCGTTCGACCTGTGCCCGGCGGATGCCTGCGCAGCGGACGGCCCGCCGATCACCATGACGCGCACTGAGCCAGCACCTGCGCTGATCGACGCTGCCGAACGGATTGCGGCGGCCGCCAATCTCGACATTGGCGGCGTCGAAGTGATGATTGATGACCGCGACGGGGTGGCGCGGTTCTATGACATCAACGCCTTGTCGAATTTTGTTGCCAAGCCGCTCGACGTGCTGGGCTTTGATCCGCATGACCGGCTGGTCGATTACCTGATCCGGCAGATTGAACAGGAAAAGTGATGCGATACGGTTATTGGATGCCGGTGTTCGGCGGCTGGTTGCGTAATGTCCCTGATGAGGGGATGGACGCGAGCTGGCACTATACCAAGCAATTGGCGCAGCGGTCGGAACAGCTTGGCTATGACTTGTCGCTGATCGCCGAGCTGAACATGAACGATATCAAGGGCGTGGGCGCGCCGACGCTGGATGCCTGGTCAACGGCGGCCGCGCTTGCGGCGGTAACGGAGACGCTCGAGCTGATGGTCGCGGTGCGGCCCAATTTCCACCACCCCGCGCTGTTTGCAAAAGCGGCGGCCAATATCGACCAGATTTCAGGCGGGCGGCTCGCGCTCAACGTCGTGTCGAGCTGGTGGGCGGATGAGGCCAAACGCTATGGTCTGCAATTCGACCAGCATGATGATCGCTATGCCCGCACCAGCGAATGGCTGACCATGGTGGAGGGGCTGTGGGCGGAGGATGAATTTGATTTCTCCGGCAATTTCTATGCAGCGGACAAGGCGATTTGCAGCCCTAAGCCCGTCAAGCACCCGACAATCTATGCCGGTGGCGAGAGCGAGGCGGCAAAGACGCTGATCGCCAATCAATGCGATGCCTATGTCATGCATGGCGATCCGGTGGCGGCGATTGCCCCCAAAATCGCCGACATGGCCGCGCGCCGGGAAGCGGTGGGCAAGCCGCCGATGCAATACGGCATGGCTGCCTATGCAATCGTGCGCGACAGCGAGGCGGAGGCGCAGCGCGAGCTGGCACGGATTACCGAAGTGTCAGAATTACCGGCGGGCTATGACAATTTCGACCAATGGCTGTCGGGAACGCAGCTTGAGCGCGAGATGAAGATCCACGAATATTCGGTCTCCAACCGCGGCCTGCGCCCCAATCTGGTCGGGACGCCCGAACAATTGCGCGAGCGGATTGAGCAATATGAAGCGGCAGGCCTTGACTTGCTGTTGCTCCAGATGAGCCCGCAGGCCGAGGAAATGGAGCGGTTCTCGGCGCAGGTGATGCGACCAAGCAATTAATTTTCATAAATATTTTTTCTGGGCCATCGATCATTATCCGACCTTTGTGCAAATTTTAGCCATGGTCGATTACAGATTATTGCGCTTGATTGGCGCATAATCGTTTCGTGACGGTGCATTTTGGTCTGGAATTAGCTATTGTGTAGCGAAAGCTACATGGCCCTGATGAGTCTGCGTTTGGGGTTGCATGGGCGCCGGTGGTTGGGAGGAACGGATCCGGGATGTCAGAACCGCAGATTACATTATACCGAGCACGCACGGGCTATGATCCGATCGATGCAGTCCGATATCGTCGCGAGGCGGTGATCGACCCGTATCAGCATCGTGAAACCGACATTCTGTTTTATCGAATGATCGGCAATGGGGCCGCAGGCAAGCTTACTCAGGCGGACCGCGCGGCGGACGATCGTGATTTGCTGTTCATCTCGCCCGGGACAGGACATCCTGCCAGTGGTCATGTTGGTGGTGCGCGTTTCAAGATTGAGCCAAGCCAAGCGGTTCGTGCGACCTTTGTTCCGCACGGTGCCGATACGTCAGTGACTTTTGTTGCGTCGGCCTCGTCAACTAATCTCATGTTTCCATCGGGCTATCTGGACCGGTTGATGTCGGGGGAGCGGCATGGGGGTTTTAATCCTCATTTGTTCATCCAAGATGAACGCCTCACATCATTGACGCGAATGCTCGAGTCAGAGATCGCCTCCCCCGGCTTTGTCTCGGCGATGATGGTGGAAGGCTTGTCGCGGGCGATCGCGTCGCTGATCGTACGGCTCGACCATGATCGGCTTTCGCAAGAAGCGGAACGGATTTACCTGCCGGCGTGGAAAATCCGTCGCGTTGACGACTTCATCAACGCGCACATTAACGAGAATATCCGGCTGGGTGATCTGGCAGCGCTCACTGATTTGTCGCTGTTCCACTTTTCGCGCGTGTTTAAGCTGGCGACGGGATCAACGCCCTATCATTATGTCTGCCAACGCCGGATCGCGTATAGTTGCCAGCTGCTTGCCAATGGCGAACTCGACATGGCGTACATCGCGGCGGCATGCGGCTTTGCGAACCAATCTCATTTCACAAGCGCTTTTTCAAAGGCAATGGGCATTTCCCCGGGTCGCTATCGGCGCAATCTTCGCTTTGATTCGTGATTCAGGGTGTTTGGGCGTGTTTTGGGCCTCAAAAAGCCGAACAACGTGGCCAAACGGCAAGATTTTGAAAAAATGCTGCGCGCGCCTCAGCTGGATTCTGGCAAGGCGCGTTTTTGTCGGCGGTAGCGTGCTGGCGAAGTGCCGATCGATTTGGTGAACGCGGCTGTGAAGTGCGACTGGCTCGAAAAACCACATGATAGCGCGAGCTGGGCAATGTCCAGCTTATCGTCGATCAGCAGTGCGCAGCTTCTTTCGATCCGGCGCTGCCTAACAAAGTGATACGGGCTTATGCCGGTCGCCCGCTTGAACACGCGTCCGAAATGAAAAGCCGATAGTCCGGCAATGTTCGCCAAATCGCTTAGCCGAATATCCGCGCCTAGGTTGACGTCGATATAATCGACGACGCGCCGTAACTTCCAAGCGGGTAGGTGGATACGGTCGGCGTCAGAAATAAACGAATGCGGATCGATCCGCAGCAGCCGAACCGCCAAGGCTCGGCTGATACCCTCAATCAATAGCGTTGACGCAAAACCCGGCGATTCGATTTCCGCTTCGGCAGCGAGGCTCAACTGAATGAGCTGCTCGTCCGCTTGAAAGAGCACCGGGCCGAAGTCGAAGCTGCTGTCGCCCTCCGAGATCAGGCTTTTGAGATAGTTTTGCGGGAAGTTGATCCCGAATGTCTCAGATGTCGGGCTGTACGTGATTTCGCTATCCGCGCCGGCGGGGAAGAAACTCACCCGTGTCGTACGCGATGCCGCGATTTTGAAAGGCGATCCTACGAGCTTTCCATAGGCAGGCATCCCCGATCCACGAGAGATCATGATCGAGTCGGGATAGCATTGGTCTCGCGCCGCCTCACGCATCGCGGCGCGCTGGCCGACTGCGGGAACGCGGAAAAGCGACGTGCCTGTACCCTTGTGGCAAATGCACTGGATGTCCCGGCTGTTAGCGAGGGCGTCGGTCCGGGCGCGATCGTCAAGGGCCGTCGCCTCGTCAGCAAAATTCACAGGGTCGATCTCCGACATCGATGCTGCTCCTCCCAGCGCGTCGCGGAAGCTTCCTTAATTGCGCTCCCCCCGCCTCAATTTGTCACAGCCGGGGCGCTTCCGATATATCGGCCCACATCGTGGCCCAACGCAATCCCAGCGGCGAACGGCGCCCTCAGAATCACGCAAGTTTCGGCAAATCCTTTTCCGGTGCGGCAGGATCTTTTAATCGTGCCGGGTCGCCAGCAAAGCGCGTGCTGGCGTCCCCGTCAACTCGGACGTTTGCGGCGCGATGTCCAATGACATTACGGACAATTCGCCCGCAATTCGTCCAGCCACACCGTCGCCACGCCGTCGGATGGCGCGCGCCAGTCGCCGCGAGGGGAAAGCGCGCCGCCGCCCGACACTTTCGGGCCATTGGGCAGCGCGGATCGCTTGAACTGGCTGGTGGTGAAGAAGCGGAACAAGAACTCCTCCAGCCATTTGCGGATCGCGGGCAGGTCATAGCTGTGCTGAACCGAGGCGGGGAAGCCGCGCGGCCAGCGGCCAACGCTCGCATCGCGCCAGGCATGCATCGCCAGGAACGCGATCTTTGACGGCGGCAACCCCTGTCGGATGGTGTAATGGAGGAAGAAATCGTGCAGCTCATACGGGCCGATCCGGTCCTGCGTGCTCTGGATCGCTCCATTGGCGTCGGCGGGGACGAGCTCGGGCGAAATCTCCGTCGCCAAAATCGCCTCCAGCACCGCGCAGGTCGGCGCATCCCAAAAGTCGGTCGCGATCGTCCAGCGGATCAGATATTGGATCAGCGTCTTGGGCACGCCCGCATTGACACCGTAATGGCTCATATGGTCGCCAACGCCATAAGTGCACCACCCCAGCGCCAGTTCGGATAAATCGCCGGTGCCGACAACAATACCGCGATGCTGATTGGCGAGGCGGAACAGATAGTCGGTGCGCAGGCCCGCCTGCACATTTTCAAACGTCACGTCGTAAATCGGTTCGCCGCGGGCATAGGGATGGTCGAGGTCGGTGAGCATTTGTTGTGCGGTCGGGCGGATATCGACTTCGGCACCCGCCACCCCCAGCGCGCGCATCAGCGCCCAGGCATTG
>PNLG01000347.1 GCA_013822915.1 Sphingomonas sp.
CGGCTGCCCTATGTGTTTTTGCCGATCGCGCGGGCGCGCGCGACGTTGCCCCAGCCCAAGGTGCCGCTGCTCCCAACCTTTTACTTCGATGGGGCGCCGGTAACCGATTCAACGCCGATCATCCGGCGGCTGGAGGCTGATTATGCCGACCGCCCGATCGTCCCCGCCGACCCTGCGCTCGCGCTGATCGACGCACTGATCGAGGATTATGGCGATGAATGGCTGACCAAAGCGATGTTCCATTATCGCTGGTCCTATGCCGCCGACATTCGCAAATCGGCCGAAGTGCTGCCGAATTGGCATGGCGGGCCGCTTGACGGCAATGCGCTGGCGGCGATGGGGAAAACCTTCGCCGATCGCCAGATTTCGCGACTGGCCTATGTCGGGTCCAATCCCGCCACCGGACCAGTGATTGAGGGGAGCTACCGGCGGTTGCTCACCCTGCTCGACGCCCATTTTGCCCAGCACCGTTTTTTGTTGGGGGATCGGCCCGCGCCGTGCGATTTCGCGCTTTACGGGCAATTGACGCAGCTTGCGCTGTTCGACCCGACGCCGATGGCACTCGCCAGCGATATCGCGCCGCGCGTGGTTGCGTGGTCGGTATTTGTCGAGGATTTGTCGGGGGAGGACGCGACCGCATGGTTCACCGCCGACGCGCTGCCCGCAACGCTGACCGCGCTGCTCGGCGAAATCGGTCGCACCTATGCCCCGCTGCTGCTGGCCAATGCGCACGCCGTCATGGCCGGTGCCGAGCGCGTGACGACCGTGATCGACGGCCAGACTTGGGACCAGGCACCCTTCCCCTATCAGGCCAAGTGTCTGAAGGTGTTGCGCGATCATTATGTGGCGCTCGGGCAAGACGCGCGGGCGACGGTGGACGCGGCACTGGCGGGCACGGGGTGCGAGGCCCTGTTTGCGTAAAGGGGCTTTGCGTGAACTTTGGCGCCCCAATGTTGCGATTCCGGCGGGGACGTGGGCGATCGGATCGGATCGCCATTATCCAGAAGAGCGCCCGGCGCGCACGGTAACCCTCCCCCGTTTTCGGATTGCCGCGCACCCGGTATCTTGCGCCGACTTCGCCGACTTTGTCGCCGCGACCGGCCATGTGACGGCGGCCGAGGGCGCGGGCGGGTCCACCGTTTTTGCGATGACCGACGGCCCCGTCGATCTGCACGATCCCGGCCAGTGGTGGCGCTTTGCGGAGGGGGCAAGCTGGCGCGACGGGCGGGGCGACCATCCCGTCACCCATGTTGCTCATGCCGATGCGCTAGCGTTTGCGGCTTGGGCAGGCGCCCGGCTGCCCAGCGAGGCCGAATGGGAAGTGGCGGCGCGCGGCGGATTGATCGACGCCGATTACGCATGGGGGGACGCGCTGATGCCGGGCGGTGCGTTGATGGCCAATTTCTGGGAGGGGAGTTTCCCCTGGTGGCACGCGCGCGGGGCGCCGGGCAGCAGCGCGATCGGGGCTTACCCGGCGAATGGCTATGGCCTTTGCGACATGATCGGCAATGTCTGGGAATGGACGAGCACCGCCGCTCCGTTGTCCCCCGGCGCTCCCGCCCAACGCGAGTGCTGCGCGCCCGCGACCCCCGACGAAGCGATGCTGATCCTGAAGGGCGGGTCGTTCCTGTGCGCGGCCGAATATTGCCAGCGTTACCGCCCCGCCGCGCGCATCGCGGTGTCGCCCGCCATGACCAGCGCACATATCGGCTTTCGCCTCGCCGCCGATGCTGATAATGACATGCCAGATGTCATTAGTGGGGGTGGGGCATGAGCGCGTGGATCATCTGGGGAAGTGCTGCCGCGCTCTATGGCGCATTCCGGCTGTGGTATGACAATTGGCGCGGGCCCCTGACCCCGGCCGAGATTGACCGCTATTTCGCGCTGCTGAACGGGCGACCCGATACGACGGACGAGGCACGCGCCAATCTGCGCACGTTCCTTGAAAGCGATGACGGCCGCGATTTCGTGATGTTCAACATCGTCAAGACCAGTCAGGCGCTGGTCGCCGACCCGATCACCGGCGCGCAAGTGCCCGGCGCGTCGATGCTTCAGCGTTATGCGCGCCATTTCATGCCCGTGCTCCTCAAAAATGGCGGCCACCCGGCGATCGTGCGGCGCAAAATCGGCCCGTATCTCGATAGCTGGGCGACCGAGGCTGATCCGGGTTGGACGATCATCGGCCTGATGCGCTATCGCAGCAGGCGCGATATGATGAACCTGGTCATCGACCCGCGTTTTGCCAAGCACCACCCCGACAAGCTGGCGGGGACGATTGCGACCTTTTCATTCCCGACCGCGCCGACGCTGCAACTTTATGTCGGCCCGCGCATCTGGCTCGCGCTGGTGCTCGCGCTGGCGGCGGCGCTGGTGCAGTTGGGGGTGGGATGACGCTATTCCCGCCATCCACCAACCGCGATTATCGCGGCGCGCCGGTGGCGGCGTGGTTTGTCGTGCTGCTCGGGTTCGGCTGGGTGGTGCCGGGGATGATCCACATGTTCCTGCCCGATGGCGGCGCGGGCGTTATCGCGGGCATCGACTTCGGCGCGCAGGCCCGCACCATCGTGGCGATTTTCGCCTGGGCGGGCGCGACGCAATTTGCGCACGGGGTGACAATGATCACCGTCGGGTGGCGATACCGCTCGCTCGTCCCGCCGATCCTCGCCATCAGCCTGGTTGAGCGCGGCTTGTTGTCGATCTTCGGCTGGGTGTGGAAAGCGCCGCCCCCCGGCGCGCACCATCCGCCCGAACATTATGGCAGCCTGATCCTGGTGCCGGTGATCGGGCTGTTCCTGTGGCTGTCTTTGCGACAACAGGGTGCGAAAGGATGATGCCATGACCACCAAATTGCTCGTCAGCCGCACCGCGATCGACCAGGCCAAGATCGTCGAGCGCGACGCCAGTCCGATTGCCGAGGGCGAAATCCGCGTCGCCACTCGCCGCTTTGCGCTGACCGCGAACAATATCAGCTATGCACTGTCGGGGGAGGCAATCGGCTATTGGCGGTTCTTTCCCGATGACGAGGCGGGCTGGGGCTGTGTCCCCGTCTGGGGCTTTGGCGAGGTGGTCGAGAGCCGGGCAACCGACGTCGCCGTCGGCAGCATGTTGTGGGGCTTTTTCCCGATGGCGTCCGATCTGGTGATGGCGCCGGCAAGGGTCGGCGCGAACAGCCTGGTCGATGGCAGCGCGCATCGCCGCGAGCTGCCCTATGTCTATAACCAATATGCCCGCACCAATCATGATCCTGCCCCGCTGGCGGCAATTGCCGATCTGCGCAGCCTGATGTTCCCGCTGCTGACGACATCTTATGTCATTGACGATTTTATCGCGGATAATGAGGGCTTTGGCGCGAATCAGGTGGTGATCGGCAGTGCGTCGTCCAAAACCGCCTTTGGCCTTGCCTATTATCTGCGCGAGCGGGGCGCGCAGCGCGTGGTGGGGCTTACTTCAGCGCGCAATATCGGCTTTGTCGAGGCGCTGGGGCTTTACGATCAGGTGGTAGGTTATGACGCGCTGGCGTTGCTTGCCCCGGACAGCCCGAGCGTCTTTGTCGATATGTCGGGCGATGGCGCCGTGGTGGCGGCCGTCCATCATCACTTTGGCGATCAGATCAAGGCAAGCGTCAGCGTCGGCGCAACCCACTGGGCCGCCGACCGCGTGCCCCGCGACTTGCCCGGCGCGCGCCCGGCGTTTTTCTTTGCCCCCGCCCAGATCGCGAAACGCGATGCCGATTGGGGGGCGGGCGTGCTGATGCGGCGCGCGGTGGAGGCCAATATCGCCGCTTGCGCGACGCTTGCTGCGCGGATGCAGGTGGAAGCGCGCAACGGCGCCGACGCAATTGCGGCTGCCTATGCCGAAATGGTGAGCGGCCGCACCCCGCCCGATCGCGGCATTATCCTGAGTTTTTAGCCAAGCCCGCCCGCGCAATCACGACACCCGCCAGCGCCACCGCCTCCACCGCGATCAGCGGGACCGCCGCCGGAGCAGGCGCCAGCGCATAGCTCACCAGCCGCCCCGCAATCGCAAGCGCGGGCAACAGCATCGGCGCGAGCAGCAGGCGGCGGTCATCGCGAATGGCCGCGGCAATGCTGAGCACGCCAAACATGCCAAACAACGCGCCCAAATCCCCCCGCAGCGTCGATTCGGCAAGCGGCGTCGGCGCAGGCGTGCCGAGCGTCACCCCAATCCGGTCGAGCGCAAACCACACCAGCGCGGCATTGATAAGCGACGACACCCCCAGCACCACCAGAAAGCCGCGCGCGATCACTTTGCCCATGACTTCATTCCTCTTTATCCAAACAAACTATTGGCGTTTGTCGTGCCATTTGGCAAGGTGGTGCCCAAGGGAGAGCGGCAATGCGGCGGTTATGGATCGGCCTTGGCATATTGGCAGCGGTTGCGGGCATTGGCTATGCACTGTTCGACCAGTATAAATACCACATCCCCGGCATCCTCAGCCGCTGGCGCGATCCGATTGCCGCCCATCATCCGGTGGTGTGGACGCCCGGCCCGACGACGGTGGCGGCGGGCAAGCGGCCGCCCAACATCATCGTCATTCTGGCCGATGATATGGGCCATAACGATATCAGCCTGTTTGGCGGGGGCGTGGCGGGGGGAGCGGTGCCGACGCCCAATATCGATTCGATCGGGCGGCAGGGCGCAAGCTTTGACGCTGGCTATGCCGCCAACGCGACGTGCAGCCCGTCGCGCGCCGCGATCATGACCGGGCGTTATCCCACGCGGTTCGGCTTTGAATTCACCGCCGTCCCGGTCGTGTTCGCGCGCGCGGTGTCTCGCGGCGAGCGGGCCGACGTCAATGGCCGGCCGGGCGCGATTTTTCATGAAGAACGCACCAAGGGGCTGATCGATTATCCCGATATGGGCGTGCCGCCGGGCGAAATCACGATCGCCGATTTGCTGCGCAGCAATGGCTATCACACAATGCAGATCGGCAAATGGCATTTGGGCGAGGCAAAGCCGCTCCAGCCCAATGGTCAGGGTTTTGACGAAGCGCTCGGCTTTCTGGCGGGCGGCGGGATGTTCATGCCGCAAGACGACCCCGGCGTGGTCAATGCCAAGCTGCCCTGGGATCCGATCGACCGCTTCCTGTGGCCCAACCTGCCCTATGCGGTGCAGTGGAACGGCGGCCAGCGGTTCGCGCCCACCGGCCATCTGACCGATTATTGGACCGACAATGCGGTGGCCGCGATCAAGGCGAACCGCAACAGACCGTTTTTCCTCTACCTCGCCTATAACGCGCCGCACACCCCGCTCCAGGCGACCAAGGCCGATTATGACGCGCTCCCCCAGATCAAGGATCACACTACCCGCGTCTATGGCGCGATGATCCGCCAGCTTGATCGCGGGATCGGGCGCGTGCTGCAAACGCTGAAGGATCAGGGGATTGACGACAATACGCTCGTCATTTTCACCAGCGACAATGGCGGCGCCTGGTACACCGGGCTCGCCGACAGCAATGCGCCGTTTCGCGGGTTCAAGGCGACCTATTTCGAAGGGGGACTGCGCGTGCCGTTTCTGCTCCGCTGGCCGGGGCGGATTGCGCCGGGGACGCGATTGCCGGGGCCTGCTCATCACCTCGACATTTTCGCAACTGCTGCTGCTGCGGCTGGCGTCCCGGTGCCCGGTGACCGGCCGACGGACGGGGTCAGCTTGCTCGCCAGCGCAGGGCTAGGGACAGGCGGTGGCACGGGCGCGACAGGGGTGCCGCATGAGCGCCTGTTCTGGCGGTCAGGCGATAACAAGGTCGTGCGCGACGGCGCATGGAAGCTGCAAATCGCCGCCAAGCCCAACGCCGCCTGGCTCTATGACCTGAGCACCGATCCGACCGAGCGGCGCAATCTGGCCGCCGCCCAGCCCGCGCGGGTGGCGGCAATGCGCGCGATGATCGCCGCGCATGACCGGGACGCGACACGCAAGCCGCTCTGGCCCGCGCTGATCGAGGCGCCGATCCGCATCGACGTGCCCCTCAACACCCCGTGGAAACCGGGTCAGGAATATGTCTATTGGTCGAACTGAGGGGAGCGCCCGCCCCTAGGTGTTTAGTCCCGGCATTTGATGGTGGGGCAGGGGACCGCCGCGATAGCCTGCCCCGGCGAGGTCCGGGGTCGATATGGAGCCGAAGACGACGCCCGAAGGGCGGTAACCAGCCAATCGGATTGGTCCTGGCCTGGCGCTTGGGTTCCTGGCCTCCCGACTAAATTCTGTCCCATGGCGCGTTCCTCCATCACTGGATGGATGAAGCTCCATCAACGGCGGGGAACAAACAATTACGCCGACTGGATGTAATCGCGCATCGCGGCTGCATCGGCCTCGATCCGGTCCATCCGGTGCTTAACCAGATCACCGATCGAAACAAACCCGACCAGCCTGTCATCGACCACCACTGGCAGATGCCGGATGCGCCGCCGAGTCATGAGCGAGAGCGCACCCAGCACCGAATCGCTTGGCCCCACCGTTATCGCGGGCGCGGTCATCGCCTGGGCCACCGCACCGTCGAGCGCGGCAACACCGCCGGTATTGAGCGCGTGGATAACATCGCGTTCCGAAAATATGCCGACCACGGCACCCGCCTCCACCACCGGCACCGCGCCGATGCGGCGTTGACCGAGCAGGGCGACGGCGTCCATCACCGATTGTTCG
>PNLG01000187.1 GCA_013822915.1 Sphingomonas sp.
TCCATCGGGTCGAGCGTCAGCATGCCCGCCGCCGATTTGGCAACGCAGCGGAAGGTGCCGATGAGGTTGATCTGGATCAGCCAGTCAAACGCGGCGAGCGGGAAATGCTTGATGCTGCCATCTTCCTTCGACCGGCTGGCAGTTTTCACCGCATTGCCCGTCCCTGCACAACAGATCAGCACGCGCTCCTGCCCGTGCGCGGCGCGCGCCTTGGCAAAGCCCGCATCGACGCTGTCGTCGCTGGTGACATTCACTTCGCAGAAAATACCGCCGATTTCAGCGGCAACCGCTTCGCCTTTTTCCGCCTGAAGGTCGAAAATCGCGACCTTGACGCCCTTGGCCGCGAGCGCGCGTGCGGTCGCTTCGCCCAAGCCAGAGGCACCGCCGGTGACGACGGCGGCAACGGTGTTATCCAGTTTCATATGCGTGATCCCTAAGCTGCTAGTCGACGATCAGAGCCGTTCGATGATGGTTACATTGGCGATGCCGCCACCCTCGCACATGGTTTGCAGGCCATAGCGCCCACCGCGTGCCCGAAGTGCGTTGACGAGCGTTGCCATCAACTTGGTCCCCGACGCGCCGAGCGGATGGCCAAGCGCAATCGCACCGCCATTGACGTTCAGCTTCGCGTGATCGCCGCCGGTGTGCTTCATCCACGCCAGCGGCACCGGTGCGAACGCTTCATTGACCTCGTAAAGGTCGATATCGGCGATGTTGAGCCCTGCGCGCTTCAACGCTTTGTCGGTCGCGAACAGCGGCTCTTCGAGCATGATGACCGGGTCGCCGCCGGTCACGGTCAGGTTGACGATGCGGGCGAGCGGCGTCAGGCCATGTTCCTTCAGCGCGGCTTCGCTGACGATCATCACGGCAGAGGCGCCGTCGCAAATCTGGCTGGCATTGGCCGCCGAAATCGCGCCCCCTTCCTGAAGCAGCTTGACCGAACCGATCGAGTCCATCGTCGCGTCAAAGCGGATACCTTCGTCGCGGCGATGCTGTTCGGGGCCGTCGGGGCCTTCGATCTCGATCGCGATAATCTCGTTGTCGAACGCGCCGCTTTCGGTCGCGACCGCCGCGCGGCGATGGCTTTCGAGCGCGAACGCATCGAGCATTGCGCGGTCAAACCCGTGTTTCTTGACGATCATTTCGGCGCCCATGAACTGGCTGAACATGATGCCGGGATATTTTTCCTCAAGGCGCGGCGATTTGTAATTGCCCATGCCCTCTTTCATGTGGAGCATCATGGTCGAGCCCATTGGCACCCGCGTCATGCTTTCGACGCCGCTGGCGATCACAACATCCTGCGTGCCCGACATCACCGCTTGGGCGGCAAACTGCATGGATTGCTGCGACGAACCGCACTGACGGTCGATCGACACCGCCGGCACCGAATCGGGCAGATGCTTGGCGGCGAGCACGGCATTGCGACCGACCTGGCCGGCTTGCTGCCCGCCCTGCATCACACAGCCCATCACGACATCGTCAACCGCCGCGCCGTCAATCCCGGTGCGCGCGACAATCGCGTCGAGAACAGCGGCTGCCATGTCGACGGGATGCACGCCCGCCAATTTGCCGCCACGCTTGCCGCCTGCGGTGCGTACCGCATCCACGATATAGGCTTGTGCCATCTTTCCTCTCCTGTTGTCGGAATTGGCGGCACCATTGCCTAATCGGCGCGACTGGGCAAGGCTTGGCCGACATACCCGGTTATCGAAAGTGCGCAAATCATGGATGTTTCGCAAGCCGTAGCGGCAAGGCGGTCAGTGCGCGGGTTCCGGCCCGATCCGGTCGCCCCCGAACTGATCGAACGACTCGCGCGCGCCGCCGCGCGGGCGCCCTCTGGCGGCAATCTTCAGCCCTGGCATATCGACATTGTGACGGGCGTTGCGATGGCGCGGCTAAAGGCAATCATGGCCGCCAAGCTCGACGCGGGCACGCTGGAGGCAGCGCAGTATGACATTTACCCGCGCGCGCTGGCGGGTGCTTATAAGGACCGCCGGTTTCAGGTCGGCATGGCGCTATATGGCGCAATGGGGATTGAGCGCGGCGACACCGACGCCCGCCAGCGCGAGTTCCGCCGCAATTTCGACTTTTTCGGCGCGCCCGCGGCGATTTTCTGCACCGTCGACCGGATGATGGGGTCGCCGCAGTGGAGCGACCTTGGCATGTATCTGCAAAGCTTCATGCTGCTGGCGGTCGAGGCCGGGCTGGCGACTTGCGCGCAGGAATGCTGGGCGATTTACCCGGACACGGTCGATGCGTTTCTCGGCACGCCGCCCGAGCGAATGCTGTTTTGCGGCATGGCGATTGGTTATGAAGACCCCGACGCCGCCGCCAATCGGCTGCGCACCATCCGTGCGGATGGCGCCGAATGGCTGCGGCGGATGGACTGAAGCCTTAGCCCGCCGCGGCGCGCGGACCGCCGGGGCGACCACCCCGGCCGCGCCCGCCGCGACGATTGCCGCCGCCGGGGCGTGCCCCCTCCGGCCGAACGCCTTCAGGGCGCGGGCCCTGCGAACGTGCGGCACCTTCCGGACGCGGGCCAGCCGGACGGCCTTCTCCCTGCGGGCGCGCGCCTTGCGGGCGCTGGCCCTCCACCCTTGTCCCCGTGGGCCGCGCCTGATGCGTGGCGCGGGGCCGCGCCGGGCCGCGCTGCTGCCGTTCTTCACGCGGCGCGGGATCGGCGCCGATCACTTTTGCCCGCTGCGCCTTCAGCGCGCCTGCCTGCGCCACGAAATTGTCAGGGAGCGGCTGCACGGTCAGCTTCTGGCGGGTCAGCTTTTCGATATCGCGCAAATATGGCCGTTCATCCTCGGCGCAAAAGCTGATCGCGATGCCGCTGGCGCCCGCACGCGCGGTGCGGCCGATGCGGTGGACATATTGTTCGGGCACATTGGGCAGCTCGAAATTGATCACATGGCTGACCCCCGACACGTCGATGCCGCGCGCAGCAATGTCGGTTGCGACCAGGATCTTGACGCGGCCCGATTTGAACTCGCCGAGCGCCCGCTCACGCTGACCCTGGCTCTTGTTGCCATGGATCGCGTTCGACGCGATGCCGTTAGCGCCCAGCAACTTCACCACCCGGTCGGCACCATGTTTGGTGCGCGTGAACACCAGCACGCGGTCGATACTGGCGTCGCGCAAGCTCATCGTGAGCAGCGCCTGCTTCTCCGCCTGTTGGACAAACGTTACATATTGGTCGACGCGTTCGGCCGTTGTCGCAACCGGCGTGACGGAAATCGTCACCGGATCGGTCAGAAACTGATCGGCCAGCTCGCGGATCGCCTTGGGCATTGTCGCGGAGAAGAACAACGTCTGGCGGCTCTTGGGCACCAGCTTCACAATCTTGCGCAACGCGTGGATGAAGCCGAGGTCGAGCATCTGATCGGCTTCATCGAGCACCAGAATCTCGATATCACCCAGCGTCAGGTAACGCTGTTCGATCAGGTCGAGCAGGCGGCCGGGCGTGGCGACGAGGATATCGACACCGTTCACCAGCGTCTGGCGATCCTTGCCGACCGAGGTGCCACCGAACACGGTCGCCACCGACAGCTTGGTAAAGCGGCCATAATCGCGCGCGCTGGCGGCAATCTGGCTCGCCAGTTCGCGCGTCGGCGCGAGCACCAGCATCCGGCACGCGCGCGGACGGACATGTTCGTTGGCAGCGCGCAGCCGCTGGATCGAGGGCAGCATGAACGCGGCCGTTTTGCCGGTCCCGGTCTGGGCAATGCCAAGCAGGTCGTTGCCTTCGAGCAGCGGCGGGATTGCCTGACGCTGGATCGGGGTGGCATCGGTGTAGTTTTTGGCGGCAAGCGCGCGCATCAATGGCTCGGCAAGGCCGAGAGAGTCGAATGACATGGAAAATTCTTTCAATAACGCCAGCGAGCCTGGATTGGAATCCGGGGCGCGGCGGCGGGGTGATAACCCCCCGCGTGATTTGGGAAGCCTAGGTGTTTAAGCAACCGGAGCAGAGCCGGGGCTATCAAGCCCGATCACGCTGCATAATGCTCCGATTGGCGCCCTCTACATTGTGCGCCGCAAAAAGTCAAGTCGGGTTGACCATGGTCTTGGGCAGCGCACCGCGTCGGCATTTGCGCTGCCGTGCCCTGTCGAACTAGAGATGGTGAAATGCCCATGTTGATCCGTCCCGAACAAGCAACCGATCGCGAGGCAATTTTCCAGCTGACGAAGCGGGCGTTCGCGCCAATGCCCTTTGCTGCCGGTGATGAGCAGGAACTGGTCGATGTCTTGCGCGATGCGGGCGCGCTCAGCCTGTCGCTCGTCGCCGAACGTGACGGACAGGTCATCGGCCATCTCGCGCTGTCGCCAGCCACCCACGTGAGCGGAGACGGGCGCTGGTTTGGCCTCGGCCCCATCTCGGTCGAACCTGCACATCAGCGAAAAGGGCTTGGCGGCGCGCTGATTGCTGAGGCCAAGGCATGGTTGCACGCTCGCACAGCACACGGCGTTATTCTGGTCGGCGATCCGAATTATTACGCCCGCCACGGGTTTTTGGCCGCGCCCGCTCACGTGCCCGAGAATGAACCCGCCGAATACTTCATGGTTCTGTCCATGATCGGTGAAATCCCGGTGGGCAGGTTCAGCTTTCACCCGGCGTTTTACAGCTGAGGCGACAGGGCCACGCAAAACCCGCGCGAATCGCTCATCATGATTTTGCCACGCCCGACACGGTGTTCTGGGCTCAAAAGGCGCCGGGCACTTGCCGCTGCATCGCGTCGGGTTCGTCCGCGATCAGCAATTCGCTGGGCGCCTGCAGTTGCACATTGGTGGATTGCGGGGCCGCGCCCGTCCCGGCGGTCGCGGTGATTGGCGGACACGCGCGCCCGGCCAGGAAATCGAGCGCCGCGCGCACCGACCCCTCCGCCGGATCGCCCAATGGCCGGGTCAGATCGTCGGGCGCACGGCAGCTTGCCTCTACCACGCCCGCCAGCCCGTTGAAATAATCGCCGCGCCGCTCGGCATTCAGCGTCGCAAACGCAACCACGCGCAACCGGTCGTCACACGCCGCCATATCGAGCGCAATCTGCCCCACCGGCTTGCCATCGGTATTGCTGCCGATGAGCGCAGCATTCGCGCGAAGATAGGGGATCATGGCATTGATGACGAGCTCGCTTGCCGATGCGGTGCTGCTTGTGCCGATGAACGCGATCTGCATCGGGGAAATCGACTGCGGTTGCGGGGAAAAGTTGCGGCTGCTGTTGTTGGACGAACGCTCCGGCCGGAACGTCGTGAAGCTGAACACTTGCGATGTGTTGCGCGCGCCGCCCAGCAGATCGCCGATCAGCTCCGCCGTCGAGACCAGCCCGCCGCCATTATAGCGCAGGTCGAAAATCACGCGCGTAATCCCCTGCGCGCGGAAATCGGCAAAGGCGGTGCGCAGCGCCGGGTCGGCGGTCGAAATGAAGGTCCGCAAATTGATATAGCCGACGCGCTGGCCATTATCGGTGATGATCCGCGCGCCATAGCGCGACGACACCGGGGTGAGCGCGAAATCGGCCTTGGTCACCGAAATGTTACGGGTGCCCGCCGCATCGGCGATGCGCAACACGCGCGTGGTGCCGGCCGTGCTTGGCCCGAGCGCGTCGTTCACCGCCGCGGTGCCGCCGCTCCCCAGCAGCGAGGCGACAGTGACCAGATTGGCGGTGGTCGTGCCGATGGCGACGATCTCAGCCCCCCGGTCGATCCCGGCGGCAAGCGCTGGTGCCCCCTCAAACGCCTCGGCGATCAGCAACCGTTGCTGCGCGTCAAACGCCAGCCGCACGCCAAAGCCCGCGCTCGACCCCGAATTGAAAAAAGCATTCTCGCCAGCGATCGAGGTGATGAAGGTGAAATTGCGATCGCGCCCCTGCGCGCGAGCGGTCGCGGTCAGCGCGTCGATATAGGCCTGCACCGTGGTGAATGCTGCCGGATCGACATTGGTGGGCAAGGTTTCGGGAAACAGATACCAGTCGCGAAGCTGCGCCAGTGCCCAATCCTGCCGCGCGCGCAAGGTGCAAGGGCCGGTGGTGGCCGCCGCCGTCGCCGTGCTGGTGGCCGGTGCCGCCGCCGTCGTGCCCGCATTGCCCGATGTAGCCGTAGTGCCGCCACCGCCAGTGCATGCCGACAGCGCGAGCAACGCGCCCGCCGCCGTCGCCAGCCGACCCCGAAAACCCCTCATACGCTATACTCCACGACCGCTGCGGAGCCGACTCACCCCAACATCAGCGCTCATACGCCTTTGGTAGCGCAGCCTCCCCTGGCTGGCGATAGCGTTTCAGCAGCTCGCTTTGGCGGGTGGCGAGCGATTGCTTGACCCCGTCGACATAAACGCTGACCACGGCTGTGCCGAGTTCGAGCGGATCGCCGTCCCAGATCACCACATCACCGCGCCGTCCGGGGCGCAGTGTGCCGATGTCGCCGCCCATCCCTACCGCTTCGGCAGCATCGCCGGTGATCGCGGCAAATGCCTGATCCCAGCTCAGCCCGCTGGCGCCCGGCACATGGCGCAACGCGACCAGATTGCCCGCATATTGTTTTTCCAGCCGTGCCTGGCGCGCCTCATTATCGCCGATCGTCCCAATCCCG
>PNLG01000039.1 GCA_013822915.1 Sphingomonas sp.
CGCCGATGACGGTGAATGCTCAGGCCAACCCGACCCTGGTCGCGATCACTTTCCCGGCGGCCATTCTTCAACCGCCGTTCTTTGATCCCAAGGCTGATCCGGCCGTCAATTACGGCGGCATCGGTGCGGTGATCGGGCATGAAATCAGTCACCATTTCGACGATCAGGGATCGAAATTCGATCCCAAGGGTCGGCTCGCGACCTGGTGGACGCCCGCCGATGTCGCGGCCTTTAAGGCGCGCACCGACAAGCTCGTTGCGCAATATGACGCCTATGAACCGCTGCCCGGCTTTCATGTGAAGGGTGCGTTGACGCTTGGTGAGAATACTGCCGATCTGGCCGGACTCGCTGCCTCGCTTGATGCCTATTACAAATCGCTCGGCGGCAAGAAACCCCCAGTGATCGGCGGCTATACCGGCGAACAGCGCTTCTACCTTGCCTATTCGCAGGTGTGGCGGCGGCGTCACCGCGAGGAGGACCTGCGCAACCGGCTGCTCACCGATCCGCATTCGCCCGCCGAACAGCGGGTGTGGACGGTGCGCAATATCGATGCCTGGTACGAGGCGTTCGGTGCCAAGCCTGGACAGAGGATGTACCTGCCGCCTGAGCAACGCGTCCGCATCTGGTAAGCGCGCTTTTCCCGGCGCTGGCTGGTTCTTGGCGGTGCCAGGGGTCTTGACGCCCGGCGAGCGGCGGGCATGACAGGGTGATGACCATCAGCGTACAATCGGCGCCGCCCTTTCTTCATTCCGCGCGCGCGGCCGCGATTGCTGCGGGCGTGGCGGGGATTGCCGCTGCCGCTATCATTCTATTTGTGTTGGGGAACCTGTTGGTAGCGGGGGGATTTCTCGCCGCGAGCCTAGTGTTGGCGGGGTGCGTTGCCGCCGCGCAGCTGGTTCGTCAACCAATGGTCGAAGTGGCGGGGGAGGTTGATTGGTCGATCGCGCGCGCGCTTGCTTCGGCCAGCAACGATGCGATTGCCGTCACCGATCGCGGGGGACGGCTGATTTGTGCCAATGACGGCTATCGCGCGCTGTTTGCGGGCGATCCGACTCCGCCCAATCTGCCGATTGGCGATCCGGGCATCGCAGCGCTCGCGGCGGCGGGGCGTGCGGCCTGGCGTGATGGCGCGGCGGATGTCGCGCAGCTTGACCTTTCCACCGGACCGGTTGCGGCGCGGATCAGCCGTGCGGGGGATCGCGCAGACATGTTGGTGTGGCGGTTCCGCGCCGCCGATGCGATGGATCTTGCCGCGCGGGCAGCGGCGATGCTGGCAGGCACCATGGGTAATCGGCTGGCGGCGGCCGGGCTGATGGTCGCGCTGGTCGAACCTGAGGGGCGGATTAAGGCCGCCAATCGCGTGTTTCGGCTGCGCGCGATGGGGCATGAAGAAGGGGCCGTGGCAGGGTGCGACTTTGCTCGCTTCCTGATTTCCGACACGCGCGGGTTGATCCGCTTTGAGCGCGAGGGGCTGGCCGGCACCCCGCTGCGTCTGATCCAGATCCCGTTTCTTGAAGGCGAAGCCGCCCCGATGCTGATCGCCCTGATCGACGAGGATGAACCCACAGCAGGCGTGGTCGCGGCGGGATCGACTGCGCCGATAAAGGATCTGATCGCCCTGATCCCCGCAGGGATCGCACTGGTCGATCGGGAGGGGCGCCTCGTGCAAATGAACGACGCCTTTGTTCGCGCCGCCGGGGCCGACTTGTCCACGCCCCCGCTTTACCCCGGCGACCTGGTGGTGCGCGAAGACAAGGCCGCTGTCGCCGATGCCGTGCGCCGTTTTGCCGGTGGGGTAGCAAAGGCAAGCGATCTGACCGTGCGGTTGCGCGATCGCCCCGATGACCCGGTGACTTTGTCGATCGCGGGCGCGCGCGGGCTGGGCGAGGCCGCCGTCTTGCTGAGTTTAAGTGATACCGGAGAGGAAAGCCGGTTGAAGCGCGAAGTTGCGCAAGCAACCAAAATGCAGGCGGTGGGGCAACTGGCGGGTGGCGTAGCCCATGACTTCAACAATATCCTGACCGCGATTATCGGTCATTGCGACTTGATGTTGATGCGCCATGCGCCCGGCGACAGTGATTATGACGATATTCAGCAGATCAGGCTGAATTCAAACCGCGCGGCGAGTTTGACCCGGCAATTACTCGCCTTTTCGCGGCAGCAGACGCTGCGACCGCAAATCCTGCAATTGCCCGATGTCATTTCGGAAGTATCGAACTTGCTCAAGCGCTTGCTGGGTGAAACGGTAACGCTGACAGTGAAACATGGCCGCAATCTGGGCGCGGTGCGGGCTGATCCGGGGCAGCTTGAGCAAGTGGTGATGAATTTGGCCGTTAATGCGCGTGACGCGATGCTCGCCCGCGCAGGGCACAGCGGCGGCGTGCTCACGATCGAAACATTTGCCGTGCCCGCTGCCGAGATCGCGCGGGTTGCCCGAGAGCGGCAAATCGCGTCCGAGGCAATGCCCGTTGCCGATTATACTGCGCTGCGCGTATCCGATACCGGAACCGGGATTGCGCCCGATATCTTGCCCAAGATATTCGATCCATTCTTCACCACTAAAGATGTTGGGAAAGGAACGGGGCTGGGGCTTTCAACTGTATATGGCATTGTCAAGCAATCGGGCGGTTATGTTTTTGCCGATTCAGTTGTTGGAAATGGCACGACATTTACAATTTACTTCCCGGTGCATCGCGCAGAAAAAATTCCTGCGCCTAGTCGAAAGAAATCTTCTGCGGCAAAGCCCGACCTTTGGGGATCGGGCGTCATTTTGTTGGTTGAGGATGAAGATATGGTGCGCGCCGTGGCCGAGCGTGCGCTCACCCGTCAGGGATATACTGTGCTGACTGCCGAAAACGGGGAGGCTGCACTTGAAATGCTGGCCAGCAATGCCCGCCCTGATTTGCTGATTTCGGATGTGGTCATGCCCATGATGGACGGACCCACAATGGTGCGTCATGCGCGCGCGCGCTATCCCGACCTGCCGATCCTGTTCATGTCTGGCTATGCCGAGGAACAATTGCGCCGGTCAATCGACCTGGATAATGTGAGTTTCCTCCCCAAACCCTTTTCAGTTCAACAACTTGCCGAGGCAACGCGCGACGTTCTTGCAGCGGGGTAGCGCGTGGCGGGGGGGCTGCGCCAAAAATTTTCGCAGGTCGCGATGTTCTACTCTTGTTCCATAGGAACGAATGTGGTACATGACCAAAACTGGCATTGAACGGCGCCACAGTTCGGTTTAGCGAAAGGGCTCTCATCATGGCGGCAAAGCTTAAGGTAATCGATAGCGATATGGCTCTTTCCCCGGACAAAAATGCTGATCGGCAAAAGGCGCTGGATGCAGCACTCGCGCAGATCGACCGCGCCTTTGGCAAGGGCTCGGCGATGAAGCTCGGGTCAAAGGCGACAATGCAGGTGGAGGCGATTTCCACTGGCTCGCTTGGGCTCGACATCGCGCTGGGTGTGGGCGGATTGCCCCGTGGGCGAGTGATCGAGATTTATGGGCCGGAGAGTTCGGGTAAGACGACGCTTGCGCTTCATGTGATTGCCGAGGCGCAGCGTAGCGGCGGGACCGCCGCGTTCGTCGATGCCGAACATGCGCTTGATCCGGTCTATGCGCGCAAATTGGGCGTCGATATTGATGAACTGATTGTGTCGCAGCCCGATACCGGCGAACAGGCGCTCGAAATTGTCGATACGCTGGTGCGCTCCAACGCGATTGACGTGCTCGTGGTCGATTCGGTGGCGGCTCTGGTGCCGCGCGCCGAGATTGAGGGCGAGATGGGCGATAGTCATGTCGGCCTGCAGGCGCGGTTGATGTCGCAGTCGCTGCGCAAGCTGACCGGGTCGATCAGCCGGTCGCGCTGCATGGTGATTTTCATCAATCAGCTGCGCATGAAAATCGGCGTGATGTATGGCAATCCCGAAACGACGACCGGGGGCAATGCGCTTAAATTCTACGCAAGCGTCCGGCTCGATATTCGCCGCACCGGCCAGATAAAGGATCGCGACGATATTGTTGGTAATACAACGCGCGTGAAGGTGGTGAAGAACAAGGTCGCGCCGCCGTTCAAGCAGGTCGAATTCGACATCATGTATGGCCAGGGCATTTCAAAGATCGGCGAGATGCTTGATCTTGGCGTGAAGGCCGGGCTGGTGGAGAAATCGGGCGCCTGGTTCAGCTATGACAGCGTGCGGATTGGGCAGGGGCGCGAAAATGCCAAGACCTATCTGACCGAAAACCCGGAATTGGCGGACCGGCTTGAAAAGGCGATCCGGGCGCGGACGGACAAGGTGGCCGAGGAAATGATGGTCGGCCCTGACGGCGATGAGGCGGACGATATGTAATCGCGCGCGACTTATGGAGCGTGGGGCGGCTCGATTTCCGGCGGTTCGGGCGTATCGAGCTGCCCCTCCCACCGGGCAACCACGGCGGTGGCAACCGCATTGCCCACCACATTGGTCCCCGAGCGCCCCATGTCGAGAAATTGATCGACCGGCAGGATCAGTAATAGCCCCGCCTCTGGAATACCGAACTGGCCCATAACCGCGGCAATGACGACAAGCGAGGCGCGGGGCACGCCGGCAATCCCCTTTGACGTCACCATCAGGATCAGCAGCATGAGGATCTGGGTACCGATGGTCAGTTCGATGCCGTAAACCCGCGCAATGAACAGCGTCGCAAAGGTCATATACATCATCGACCCGTCGAGGTTGAACGAATAGCCGAGCGGGAGCACGAAACTGGCGATTTTGGGTGGCACGCCAAATCGGTCGAGCGCTTCGAGCGTGCGCGGATAAGCGGCCTCCGACGAGGCGGTGGAGAAAGCGAGCAGGATCGGTTCACGAATATAGCGGAGCAGCGTGGTCGTGCGCGCGCCGATCACCGCAAAGGCTGCGGCAAACAAGATGAGCCACAGCAGCGCCAGGCCAACGTAAAAGCTGCCAACAAACAGCCCGAGCGTCACGATTATTCCCAGCCCATTGACCGCGATGGTCCCTGTGATCGCGGCAAATACAGCGAATGGCGCGGCCCGCATCACATAGTCGGTGATTTGCAGCATCATTGCCGCCAGCGCTTCGGCCCATTCCACGATCGGCCGTGCGCGTTCGCCAATCGCGGTCAGCGCGACGCCCGAGAAAATCGAAAACAGCACGATCTGAATGATCTCGTTCGACGCCATGGCATCAACGATCGACGTCGGCACGATGTGGGTGATGAAATTGGCGATGCTGAACGCCGATTTCTCCAACCCCACAGTGTCGGTGGGCGGGGGCAGTTTGAAGCCAAAACCCTGACCCGGTGCAACCACATCGACGAGCCATTCAATGCTGTGAAACAGCAGCAACCCCATGCTGAGCGACACCAGCGACGCGCCGATGAACCAGCCCATGGTCCGCGCGCCGATCCGCCCGAGCGCGGCCGTGTCGCCCATATGCGCGATGCCGACGATGAGCGTCGAAAACACCAGTGGCGCGATGATCATTTTGATAAGCCGCAGGAAAATGTCGGTTACGATCTTGAACCCGGCGGCAATATCCTTGAGCTGGGCCGTCGCCGCCGCCGATCCGTCGGCAATCGCGCTGTTGATCGCCCAACCGGTGAACAGCCCGAGCACAAGGCCGATCATGATGTATAGGGTCAGCCGCTTGGCCATTGCTCACTCCCGCAAAAGGTCACCGCATCGCCAGGGGGATTGCCGCACGGCGCCCAACCATCCTATCGCGAGTTGCCAGCAGATGGAGGGAAGCGCGATGCGACGTCAAGGGCTTGCGATGGATCGGCGCCAGGTGATTGCCGCAGTCGCGGTCGCGCCATGGCTGCCCGGGGCGGTCGTGCGCGCGGCGGAACCCGACCTTTCGGGCCCTGCCAGCATGACGGGCGATGTGCGCCCGATTGACACGGTGGAGCGCGCCGCACGGCTGGCCAAGGCGCAGGCGCTGATGAAGGCGCACGGGCTGCGCGCGGTGTTGATCGAACCAGGGGCGAGCCTGGTCTATTTTACCGGCGTGCGCTGGGGCCGGTCGGAGCGGCTGACGGCGGCTGTCCTGCCGGTTGAGGGGGAACCGCTGATCGTCACGCCGTTTTTCGAAGAGCCGTCGGTGCGCGAAACGCTGGCGATCAACGCCGATGTGCGGGTGTGGCAGGAGGATCAGTCGCCGACCGCGCTGATCGCCGAATGGTTGCGCGCGCGCGGCCTTGCCGGTGGGGCGATCGGGATTGAGGAGACAGCGCGGTTTTTCGCCGCCGACGGGCTGGCCCGCGCCCTGCCGTCGAGCGCGACCAGATCGGCCAATCCGGTGGTGCGCGGGTGCCGGGGGATCAAATCGGCGGCGGAAATCGCGCTGATGCAGAAAGCCGCTGACATCACCATCGCTGCCTATCGCTGGGTCTGGCCGCGCGTCGAGCGGGGGATGAGCCCGGCCGATATCGGCGCGTTGATGCGCGCGGCCACCACAAAGCTCGGCGGCGTCCATGAATTTGCGTTGGTGCTGATCGGCGAGGCCGCCGCCTATCCGCATGGCACGCGCGCAGCGCAGCGGGTGGCGGACGGCCAGATCGTGCTGAT
>PNLG01000329.1 GCA_013822915.1 Sphingomonas sp.
CGGGGCGATGCCGCCCGCTCCAGCGCCGCGCGGGTGATCCGCCATTCGGGCGGCTCCAGCCGAACGAAGCGGGCGACGCCCCCTGCCCGCTCGACCAGCGGCAGATAGGCGTCATACATCGGCTGAAACAGGATCACTTCGTCGCCGGGCGACACAATCGCGAGGATGGCGGCGGCCAGCGCCTCGGTCGCGCCCGACGTGACGATGACTTCCTGCGCCGACAGGTCCAGCCCCTGATGCGTGGCATAATGATCCGCAACCGCCTGGCGCAGCACGGGCAGGCCAGCCATCGGCGGATATTGGTTCGACTCGCTCAGCAGCGCGCGTGCCGCCTCCTGCAAGACATCGGCGGGGCCTTTGCCATCGGGGAAACCCTGGCCCAGATTGACCGCGCCCAGGCTGCGAGCGCGCGCCGACATCGCTTCAAAAATTGTGGTGCCGAGGCGTGCGTAAACAGGGTTCATCGGCGACACGGTATAGCCGCGATTTCGCGCGCGTCACCTGCCCGCGCGCCGTCTCAGCCGCGCTTCAGCTTCGCCGCCAGCATGCGGTGTTCGGTGCGCAGTTCGGTGTCAACATCCACGCAAAACGCGACCATCGCGGCCAGAATCGTGTCATTATACTTCTCACCACTCGTCCGCACCTGACGCTCGGCGCGTTGCATGTCGGCGCGGTTGACCTGAGCGCGGCTGGCCAAAGTGGCGAGGCTGGCGAGGCTGGTATTCGCGCGCGCGCGCGCCGCCGACGACGCGCGCGGTGCGGCGCCCGCCGCAACGGCCTTGCGGATCGCGGGAATGTCGAGGTCAAATTCGTCGATGATGACTTGCGATTTACGGACGATGGCGTTGAGTTTGAGCACGGTTGCCTTGGTAAAGGGCGAGCTGAGCTGATCGGGGCCCTGTTCAACGAACTTTTCGCGGACCGGCGCCGATAGCGGCAGCATCGGCACACGAACCACCGGCCCCCGGCTGAGCAGCGACGGCATTGATCCCGCCCCCGCCAACCGCCAATCCCGCGCGACCGGGGCGACCGCAGGCGTTGACCAGGATGGCGGCGGCGCGCCCGCACAAGGCGGCGCGGTGCCCGCCATCATCACCAGCGATGACAATAACAACGCGATCATCGTGTTCGGCACCCCGCGCGTCTACGCCCTGATCGAAGCCGCACTGCGCCAGCTCGACGTGCCGCCGGTGCAGGTGTTGATCGAAGCGGCGATCACCGAAGTCGGGCTGACCGATGACCTGCGCTACGGCGTGCAGTGGAATTTCACCAGCGGCAATACCAACACCGTGCTGACCGAATCGACCACGGCAACCGATGTTGCGCAGCAAGTGCCGGGATTTTCGTTTCTGTTCGCGCGCACCGGGCTGAACGCGGTGCTCAATACGCTCGCGACCAAGACCAAGATCAATGTCGTGTCCGCGCCCAAGCTGCTGGTGCTGAACAACCAGACTGCGGTGCTTCAGGTCGGCGATCAGGTGCCGGTGCTAACGCAAAGCTCGACCTCGACCGTGGCGGGCAATGCGCCCGTTATCAACGCGATCGAATATCGCGACACCGGCGTCATTTTGAAAGTAACGCCGCGCGTGAATGCGTCGGGGGGTAGTGTTGCTCGACATTTCGCAGGAAGTCAGCGACGTCAATCTCCAGCGCACCGCCGGGTCGGGTGTCGCCTCGCCGACGATCTCCACACGCAAGATCAGCACATCGGTCGCGGTGAAGGACAACGAGGTGCTGGCGCTTGGCGGGTTGATCCGTAACACCGAAAGCCGGGACAAGATAGGCTTTCCATTCCTCTCGGCCCTGCCCGTGGTCGGCGGGCTGTTCGGGCGGCAGGCAAAGAATATCGACCGCACCGAGCTGATCGTCATCCTGAAGCCGCGCGTTGTCCGCTCGATCGAGGATGGGCGCGCGGTGACTGATGAACTGCGGCGAAAAATCCGCAGTCTGGAGCCGTTTGCCTCGACTGGTCAGATGCCGTGACTGCGCAGCGGCGCGGCGAATGCGGCTATGCGCTGTTGGCGGCGGTGGCCAGCATCGCGCTGCTCGCGTCGCTTGCGCTGATGATGCTGCTGGCGAGCCGAGGCACGATCGTGATGGCGGCGGCTGAGACGGATCAGGCGCGGTTGCGGGCAGCGGCCGATGGTGGCATCGCGCTTGCGCTACAAGGATTGTTGCAACCCGATTTGCGCCAGCGCTGGGCGATTGACGGCAAGCCACGGGGGGTGCGCTTTGGCGATTATGACCTCGCGATCGCGATTGTGGATGAACGCGGAAAATTGCCGCTCAACCGGCTCAACCGTGATCAGTCGGCGGCGATGTTTTCCGCCTTTGGCCTGACGGGGGTGGACCGCGACATCGCCGTTGACAGCTTTCTCGACTGGCGCGATCAGGACGACGACACCAACCCCCAAGGCGCCGAGATCGACTATTATGCGGACAAGGGGATTGCCCCGCGCAATGGCCCGCTACGCTCGGTCGGCGAACTGGCGCTGATTCGCGGCGTCGGGCCAGCGGTGGCGGCGCGGATCATCCCGGTCGCGACGGTCGATTTTGGCCCCAAGGGCGATTTCGACCCCCGCTTTGCCAGCGCCGTCGCGCGCCGGATCATGGCCGATCAGGACGACGAGGCCGATGTCCCCAATGGCGTTACGCCCCGGATTTCAGCGCCGGTCGGCGACCGTGACAGCCTGATCGACCACCCGCTCACGATCATTGTCGAGGCGAGCATCGACGGCGGCCGCGCCCGCACCCGGCGCCGCCTGACCGTCTCGCTGACTGGGATCGACGAGCGGCCCTATCTGGTGCTGGGCGGGGAGTGAGGGCGGGGTAATCGCCCGCACCGCGCCCCCGCGCGCGATCCGCAGCACCGGCAGCCCCCAGGGTGCAAAAACGCCCGGCGAAGCCGCCGAAGCCGGGCGCGCCGTTGAGGCGGTCACCGAACCGGCACTGGCAAAAGCTGCGGCTCCCTGCCCCGGCGCCCAGCCCGCCCCGCCCGGTCGACGGTAAAAGATATGCGCGCCGATTTTGACCACCCTGGTCAGCCCAAGCGCCCAGCCGGGCGAAACATAATCGGCATGGTAATTGAGCGCATCACCCACCAGCGACGGGCCGCCGCCGCGCAGCACCCGCGCCGCCACCAGTCGCGCCGCGCTAAGGCTGCGCGCGCTGCGGGGCCGTGACAATGATCCATCGCACGTAAAGGTGAACTGGCACCCGGTGCGCCGCGACGCGCCCTGATACACCACGCCGCACACCGATTTGGGGAAATCGGGCGCGCGCACGCGGTTCAGCACCACCTGCGCCACGGCCTCCTGCCCCGCCAAGGGTTCATTGCCCGCTTCATAACTGATCGCGGTCGCCAGACATTCAATCGCCTGAGGGTCGCCAAGATCGGCAGGCGCGGATTCAAACGGAGCGTCCTGAGCCCATATCGGGGCTGCCCACCCGGCACAGGCAATGGCGCCTGCCCGCACGGCCGCGTTGCCAAGCCCTGCGATCAATCGGATCCACGCCCTCGTCATGCCCCTCCCCAATAAGGCCACAGCATAGCGCGGTCATCGCCCGTCGTCAGCGGGGAAATAGTGGCATGGTTCCCACATGCGAGGCTTGGCTTAGGAGAACCGCGCCCAGGCTTACCGCTCGGCCATGGGCGCGGGGCGGGCGTTGTCGACAAGGCGGAAGCCGATGTGATCGGTGCCGAGATCGCGCTCCTGAAACTGGCGCGCGGCAGGGCGGTAGCGCGCGCAGTAATTGGCGGCGCACAAATATGATCCGCCCTTGATCACATTGACCGGCTGGCCGGGCCGCGCGGCGGCGGTGGTCCATTCCCAGACATTGCCAATCATGTCGTGCAAGCCAAAGGGATTGGCCGGAAAACAGCCCACCGGCGCACGCGCGGCAAAGCCGTCTTCACCTGTGTCGCGGGCCGGGAAGACGCCCTGATAATAGTTCGCAGTCGGTTTGCCCGCAGCATCCTTGGGCTCGGGCAGAGCCTTGGCACCGGCACGCGCGGCGAATTCCCACTGCTCCTCGCTCGGCAAGCTCAGCCGCGCCCAGCGGGCATAGGCGAGCGCGTCATTATAGGTGACCTGCACCACCGGGTCGCGCTCCCGCCCGGCAATCGCGCTTTGCGGGCCCGAGGGGTGACGCCAGTTTGCCCCCGGCACCCAACCCCACCAGTTGCGATTGTCAGGCGTCGGCACCCGGAACACTGCGGAGCCGGGCTGAAGCATTTCCGGCGGCGCGCCGGGTAGCGCGGGCGGATCGCGCTCGGCCTCGGTGCGATAACCGGTGGCGGCAACAAAGGCGGCGAACTGGGCATTGGTGACCTCGGTCCGGCTCATCCAGAAGCCATTAACCGCGACCTCATGCGGCGGCCCCTCCTCAGGGTAGCGGGCAGCCTCACCCATGGTGAAACGGCCGCCAGGGATCCAGACCATCGCTGGCTTGGCCAGCCCGGTGCAACTCGCGGCGGCTTGCACTTGGGAGTCCGCAACCTCAGCTCCGTCGCAAGCGGCAAGGGCCAGCAGCAGCGGGAAGAGCAGCAGCCGCATCACCGCACATCCGCGCGCTGCACGATGTCGCCGACCAGCTGCTTGACTGCGGCGACTGTCGTCTCAGCGGATAACGCCTCATCCTGCCGCAACAAGCGCCAGTTATCGAAGCTGCACGCCATCAGAATCGCGCGCCCCGGCGGCGTGTGGGTCCGCATAGCTTCAGGCAAAATTGCATCGAGCATGCGCTTCTCGGCGGCATAGAGGCGGCGATATTTGGCCGCGACGAACGGGGAACTGTAGCGCTGCATGACGGCGGAAATGCGAAAAATTGCTGCTGCCTCGTTGATGGCGCAGCGCCGGTCAATCAGTTCGGAAAGCTGACCCTGCCAATGATCGGAATGATAGGGCGCAACCAGTAGCGGCTGGTAGGCCGCGACCAGCAGATCGTCGATTGCGGAGAGGATCGCGTCCTTTTCCTCGAAATGGCGAAACACCGTGCGCAGGCTGATCCCGGACCGTTCGGCGATCTCGACGGCGCCTGGGTTAGGATTGCCCGCCGCCACAAGTTCCACCATCGTCTTGATAATCGTCGAGCGCGTGACGACACTGCGCGCCCGGCGGCCATCAGGCACCGGCGCGGCGGTCTCCAGCACCGTTTTTATTGCATAAGCGGGGTGGTTCATAACTGCTTCTCGCGTGACCAACGCGCAAATTTGCCAAGGATCATCCGACAATTCCAGATGGCTGCGCTGGGAGCGCCGCGCGGCGACGGATCTCGCCGGCTATCAGCCACAACCGGTCCTGCCCCCAGACGCACAGATCCGCCTCCCCTGCGCCCCCGCGCAGCCGGTAGCTGGGGACGCCCCACAGGCCCAGTTCTTCGGTCATTTCGAGCTGGCGACGCGCAGTTTCTTCCTTCCATGCGTCCGAGCCCAGATGACGCTGCGCCGCGCTCCAATCGAGCCCGGCACGTTCGACCGCCTGGCAAATGCCCTTCCGCCGGTGCAGCCCGACGCCTTCGCCCCAGGCGAGGCGCAGCGCGGCGGAGAGCAGCTCCACATCCCTCCCCTGTTCGCACGCCCAGGGGATCAGCGAATACATCGCGCGGGTGGGCTCGCCGACCGGGAAGACCATCGGGCCGAAATCCACTCCCAAAAACTCGGCCTCACGCTTGGTATCGAACAGGATATAGCTGCCCTTTTGGCGCGTCGCGGGCACGCCGCGCATAACCATCGGCAGGACCGGCTTGTGGTGGAGCGTGATGCCGCAGGCCTTGGCCATGGCGATGGTGCGATCATAGATGATCGAGGTGTAGGGGGAATTGAGCGAGGGGTAGAAATCGAGCGTCAGGTGGCGGGCATCCGCCCCGCTGACGTCGATCGGTGGCCGCGGGCAGATATCGGGCCGCGCGGGTTGCTTGCAGGCTCCCAGATCGCGCAGCCGCTGTTCAAGGTGGAACAGCCGGTCGACACCCCAATACCATTCACCCCCGTAATGGAACATCGCGCCTGAATAGTGCCCCATGGCCGTCAGCCGCGCGCTGCCTGCATCCAGCACTGCGGCGGGCGGGGCGACGTCCCAGCGGTCAGCCATGTCTGAAGGGCGCTGCAAGCCGTAATGCGGCGCGATCAGATCAGCGTCGCGGGCCGCCCAGGCAGCCAGCTTTGCCAGCTCGGGCTGGTTTTTGCCGCCGCTGGCGCGGACCTGGTGGATGACGAGGTCGATCTCGTAGCGGTCTCTGAAGGTGTCGAGCACCTGCTGAGCGAGGTGGGAATAGGGATCATCGTGCTGGTGGAAATATTCGACCCGGTGCGGCGCCCCCGCCTTCACCCGCGCCGCCTCGGCCTTGGCCCGGCGCTTGGCCCGGCGCTGCGGATCGACCACGCGATTGCCGGCGAAACTGGCGATGCGGCGCACGATCGCTGGCGGATCGGTCATCAACCGGGGGTTGGGATTGTCGGCGGGCTCGGGATCAAGGGTCACAGGCGATATGCTCCGGCCGCGATGCGCGCCATGTGATCCGGCCCGAAGGCGACATAACCGCCCGCTCCCGGTTCG
>PNLG01000360.1 GCA_013822915.1 Sphingomonas sp.
GCGGGGCGTGGATCGGGCTCCTCGCCGGTGAAGCGCGCCGGGCTGCGCGCGTCGACCACCTGTTCGGCACCGGTGTCGAGATTGGCTTTCATCTGATCGAGGGTGCGCACGCCCTTGTCATCCGCCCAGACGGTAAAGTGGCGGTGGCGCAGGCTTTCCTTCCCGCTTGCAGTGGCGCGCCCCTCCGCCTTCCACTTGGCCATGCCGCCGTCGAGAATCGCCACGTCATGCGCGCCGAAAGTGCGCAGCATCCACCAGGCGCGCGCCGAAGTGTGCAGCGGCGAATTGTCATACAGCACGATCCGGCTACCATCGCCGAGGCCGAGCGACTGCATCCGGCTCGCGAATTTCTCGGGCGCAGGCAGCATGGCGGGCAGCGGGTTCGACAGATCGGCGATTTCCGCCAAATCCATGAACACCGCACCGGGGATATGCTCTGCCTCATATTCGGCGGCGGCATCGCGGCCATGTTCGCTTAGGAAATAGCTCGCATCGACAATGCGCAGGTCGTTTGCGGAAAGCTCATTTGCCAGCCATTCGGTCGTCACCAACGCATCCATTGCCATCTCCTGGTCTTCGTCGCCGCAACCCTAGCCGTCCGACGCGCCCCAGTCGAGCGTGTCGAGAAAGGCAGTGGCGCTTTCGCGGATGGCCATGCGTGTCGCGGCGTCCATTTTTGCCCAAGTGCGATCAGGGCATGGCAAGGTGCCGCGCTGTGGCTCTGCGCGCGCCATCGAGCGGGCGATTGAACCGACAATTGGTCGCCCAGAATGGAAATCAGCCGCCGAACCGTCATCGCCGCTTCCCTTCGCAGCGCAAGCGGCTAAATCCAATCCCATGACACCCAAATACCTAGGTCAGGCGAGCAGCCTTCCCGCATCGCCCGATGTCGCGGTGCTCGATTATGTGCCCAATCCGCGTGTCGGCCAGCGTTATATGGTCCGCTTTGCCGCTCCCGAATTCACCTCGCTCTGTCCAGTGACGGCGCAGCCCGATTTTGCCCATCTGGTGATTGATTATGTCCCCGACGCGACGATTGTTGAATCGAAATCGCTCAAGCTGTTTCTGGGCAGTTTCCGCAATCATCAGGCTTTTCACGAGGATTGCACGGTCGGCATCGGCATTCGGCTGGCCGCGGAGATGCAGCCGCTTTGGCTGCGCATCGGTGGTTATTGGTATCCGCGCGGCGGAATCCCCATCGACGTGTTCTGGCAAAGCGGCCCGCCGCCGCACGGGGTCTGGATCCCCGCGCAAGACGTGCCGCCCTATCGCGGGCGCGGCTGACCGGGGGAGGGGCGCCGTTCAGCGGCGGTATAGGCGCGGTGGTATGTTATGCCGCGCATATCGACAAAGGAGATTGTCCATGATCCGCCCCGCAAAATGCATCGCGCTGGCCACCGCGCTGTCGTTCGCGAACCCTGCACTTGCGCAGAACAGCCTCGAGGAAGCGCGCTTCGCCCAGGCGCAACAGCGTTTTCAGCAGGAAATGCGCGTGTTCCAACAGGAATTCGACCGTTATCAGGCGTGGCAGGCCAATCGCCCGCGCTTTGACCAGCGCCGCTACCCCGACCGCACCGATCCCCGCTACGATCCGCGCTATGATGACCGGGATGAGGGCGGCTATGACCCGTCGCGCTATTACCGCAATGGCCCGAACTATACCGAGCGCGTGCTTGGCCCCGACGACCGCGTCTATCGCGGCAATGACGGGCGCTATTATTGCAAGCGCAATGACGGCACCACTGGCCTGATCGTAGGCGCGGTTGGCGGCGCCATTTTGGGCAATGTGATCGACGGCGGCCGTTCCCGCGCGGTCGGCACGCTGCTCGGCGGCGGGCTCGGCGCGCTGCTGGGCAAGTCGATCGACCAGAACAGCCAGGAGGTTCGCTGCCGCTGATCGGCTACGGCGCGCGGTTCGGGTGCGGTTCAGCCCTTGAACAACCCGCCCAGCACCCCGCGCACCAATTGCCCGACCAGCCCGCCGCTCGCCGCGCCGCGCCGTGACGTTGTGCCAAACACCGATTTGGCGACCTCATTGGCGACCTGACGCGTGAGAGTGGAGGTGGCGGTGCGCGCCGCCGTTGTCGCGACCTTGTTCCAGGGGGAGGCGGCCGCTGCCTTGGCAGCCGCTTTTTCAGCGGCAATGCGCGCGCGTTCGGCGTCCTTTGCGGCGCGCGCGTCAGCTTTGGCTTGAAGCGCGGCGGCTTTTTCGGCCTCGGTCGCAGCCTTGGCTTCGGCAGCGGCGGCGGCGGCTTCTTCGGCCTTTGCCCCCAAAATCTCCTCGGCCGATTCCTTGTCGATCAGCGTGTCATATTTGTCGCCGACCGCGTCGGTTTCGATCATCATCCGGCGCTCGTCCGGCGTGACCGGGCCGACGCGGGTGGCGGGCGGCTTGATCAGCGTGCGTTCGACGGGCGAGGGCGCGCCATCGGGCTGGAGCAGCGAGACCAGCGCTTCGCCGATCTTCAGCTCGGTAATCACCGTTGCGACATCGACGCCCGGATTGCCGCGAAACGTCGTCGCCGCCGCGCGCACCGCCGCCTGATCGCGCGGGGTAAAGGCGTTGAGCTTGTGCTGGATACGGTTGTTGAGTTGCCCCGCGACCGTATCGGGAATGTCGATCGGGTTCTGGGTGATGAAATAGACGCCGACTCCCTTTGACCGGATCAGCCGCACGACCTGCTCAATCTTTTCGAGTAGCGCCTTGGGCACGTCATTGAACAGAAAATGCGCTTCGTCGAAAAAGAAGCACAGCTTGGGCTGATCGGGATCGCCGATTTCGGGCAGATTTTCAAAGAGTTCGCTCAACAACCAGAGCAAGAAGGTCGAATAAAGTTTCGGGCTCGCCATCAACTTGTCAGCCGCGAGGATGTTGACGATCCCGCGCCCCTTGTCGTCCACGCCCATGAAATCGGCCAGATCAAGCGCGGGCTCACCAAAGAAATGCTCGCCACCCTGCGACCGTAATTGCAATAATGCGCGCTGGATCGTTCCGACCGATTGCTTGCTGACATTGCCATAGGTTGTGGTCAGTTCAGCGGCATTCTCGCCGCAATAGCTCAGCATCGCCTGAAGATCGTCAAGGTCGAGCAGCAGCAGCCCCTCCTTGTCCGCCACGTGAAAGGCGATGGTCAGCACCCCTTCCTGAACCTCGTTCAGGTCCATCAACCGCGCGAGGAGGAGCGGCCCCATCTCCGAAATCGTCGTGCGGATCGGGTGGCCCTGCTGGCCGAACAAGTCCCAGAACTGCACTGGCGTGTCGGCATACGCCCAATCGGCCAGCCCGATTTCCCTGGCGCGCGCATCGAAAATACCGTGCAGCTTCGCATTGGTCGGCGATCCCGCCATGGCCAGCCCCGACAAATCGCCCTTCACGTCCGCCACGAAGCACGGCACGCCGACCGCCGAAAATCCCTCGATCAAGCCCTGCACGGTCACGGTCTTGCCGGTGCCGGTCGCGCCCGCGATCAGCCCGTGGCGGTTTGCGCGCTTGAGTTCCAGTGCCTGTGGCTTGTCGCCGCCTGCGCCCGCGCCGATGAAGAGTGTGCTCGCCATAAATCCCGCTCCGCCAAAATCGCTGCCCAACCGCTATGGCGCGTTTCGGGGCGGCGCAGCAAGTTATCAAAACGCCGCCCGGTCGCTGGCGGACCGGGCGGCGACTTGTTCGGCGGCAGGGCGCGTTACTTGCTGAAGCGCACCGCGATGAATATTCCCGGATTGCGACCGCGCTGGACGAACAGCAACACCGCCTCGCGGCCTGCGGTTTTGGCTTGGTTGATCGCGCGGGCCATTTCCGCCACCGAGGTTACCGGCTGACGATTGACCGACATGATGACGTCGCCGCGCTGTAACCCCTTTTGCGCGGCATCGCTCGACGGGTCGGTGCCGACGATTACCACGCCGGTTGTGCTGGGTTCGAGCTGGAGCGAACGGCGAATTTCGGCGGTCAGCTCGGTCACGTCAATGCCCAGCGTCGCGCTCATCACTGCCTGATCCGCGCCCTTGCCGCCGTTTTCGGGCACCGCGCTATCGTCGTTGCCGCCGACCGCTGCGGTCAGCGCGTCTTCCGAAGGGCGCGTCCCTGCCACGGCGTTGAGCGACAGATTGCGGCCGTCGCGATTGACGTCCAGCCGGATTGCATCGCCCGGCTTCACATTCGCAACGAGATAGCTCAGCGTTTCGTCAACCGTGACGTCGCGGCCATTGACCTTCAACACGATGTCGCCGGTCTTGACGCCAGCCTTTTCGGCCGGACCGCCGGGTTCGACCCGATTGATGAGCTCGCCGCGTCCCTTGGGCAGGCCAAGCGCGGCACCGTCATCCTCGCTGAGCGGTTGCATCCGCACGCCGAGATAGCCGCGCTGGACGCTTGCACCCTTCATCAACGTGTCGATGATCGGCTTGGCCTCTTCGGCGGGAATGGCAAAGCCAATGCCGATATTGCCACCGCTCTGCGAAAAAATCTGCGAATTGATGCCGATCACATTGCCATTCAGGTCAAACATTGGCCCGCCCGAATTCCCCTGATTGATCGCAGCGTCGGTTTGAATGAAGCGGTCATAGGCGCCGCCCTGACCTGTCGAGCGGTGGAGCGCGGACACGATGCCCGCCGTCACCGTCGATCCGATGCCGAACGGATTACCGATCGCGACCACCCAGTCGCCCACCCGCGTCTTGGTCGAATCGCCGAATTTGACGAACGGCAGGTTGACGCCGTCAATCTTGAGCAGCGCAAGGTCGGATGCCTGATCGCGACCGATCAGCTTTGCCTTATATTCCTTGCGGTTGGGCAGAATGACCGTAATCGAATCGACCGTGGCGCCGCGCGCGCCCGGCGCCACGACATGGTTGTTGGTGACAACATAGCCATCGGCCGAAATCAGAAAGCCCGAGCCCAGCGACTGCGCCTGGCGCGTCACGGGCGGCGCGTTCTGCTCCTGCCCACCGCCACCGCCGCCGCCGAAAAAGTCCTGAAACGGTGTGCCCTGAAACGGGTTCGCTTGTGGCTGCACCCGGATGCTCTGCTTGGTGGAGATGTTGACGACCGCGGGTTGCAGGCGCGCAACAAGGTCGGCAAAGCTGAGCGGGGCGCCGGGGCGCGGCGCGGCGGCGGCCATGGCGGCCGGTTCATTCTGCGCGGTTTGTGCGCTGGCAGGCGGCTGCAATGCCAGGGTCGCGGCCGCGCCGCCGACTAAAAGAGCACCCGAAATGGCATAAGCGTAGCGCACGATCCGTTTTCCTCTCTGGTCGATCAAATGACGAAAGGGCTTATGCCGCGTCCGCCTGAACAGTAATTGAATATGAACCGATTGTCAGCGGGGCCGCCCCCGCCCGGCAAATTGACGCAGATAGTCGTCGCTTGGCGACAGAATGATCTGGGTCTCGCCCGATTGCGCGCTGTCCTGAGTAAAGGTGTAGCGATAGGACTGCATCGCGCGGTAGAAGTCATAGAAATCGGGATCTTTGTTGAACGCATCGGCATAGATGCGCGCCGCGTTCGCATCGGCTTCGGCGCGGATGATCTGCGCGCTTTTCTCGCCCTGGGCGCGGATGGTGGCCGCCTCTTGCTGCCGCGCGGTCTTCATGCGGTTGAGCGCGCTGTCGAGCGGGCTCCCCTCTGGCAAATCGGCGTGGCGGATGCGCACATCGACGATTTGTGCGCCATATTGGCGGGCAAGCTGTTGCAAACCGGCCTGAATATTATCCATCACGCGCCCGCGCTCGGGGCTGAGCAGTGCTGAAAACTGACGGCGACCAAGCTCGTTGCGCACTGCGGTGCCGAGCAGCGGGCGCAACTGATCGGCGACGCGCTCCTCGGTTGACGAACTGCTGCCCGTCGATACGACGGCCTTCAACGGGTCGACGATACGGAACAGCGCAAATGCGTCCACTTCCAGCCGGAGCTGATCGGTCGACAGCACTTGCTGGTTGTTGAGGTCAACGCCCAGCACATGTTTGTCGACCCATACAATCTTGTCAACAAACGGAATTTTCGCGGCCAATCCCGAGTCGGTCTGGCCAAAAGGCTGGTTGGGCTTCCAACGGTTGATCGTGCCGACGGGCTTTTCGAACCGCAGGATCACAGCCTGTTCGGTTTCGGGCACGATGAAGACGCTCGAGACGAAAAGGATCACGCCGAGCAGTGCGGCAATGCCAAGCCCGATCGGGTTACGCCAGAAATCGGACATTACTGGCCTCCTGAAACGACGGGGGCAGGAGGCGTTGCGCTTGTGCCCGGCCGGTTACGAAGCGGAAGATAGGGGACGACGCCGCCGCTATCGACAATGGTCTTGTTGTTCTTGGCCAAAACGGCCTCCATCGTTTCATAATACATGCGGCGGCGCGTTACTTCGGGGGCAAGTTTATACTGAGTGTAATAGAGATCGAATTGCTGCGCCTCCGCCTGCGCGCGGGCGGTAACTTGCTGTTCATAGGTCCGCGCAACATTCTGATCCGATTGCGCCTTTTGTTGCGCTGCACTGACCAGTTTAAAATCGTCAATGACGCTGGTGGGTGGATCGGCCTTGTTGATCGCGACCG
>PNLG01000257.1 GCA_013822915.1 Sphingomonas sp.
TCCAAAGCAGGCGACCACCAAAGCAGGCCGCATAGGTAAAGTTGTGCCTGCTGTCAATTCTCGGATCGGCTCAACCTGCGTCATCACGTCAGCGGGGGACAATTGGTGGGAGGCGTGGTCGCTGGTGCCTTTGCCAGCGCGCGCCGCCGCCGGGCACTCCCACGGCGCAGCCCGATATCGGCATAATAGCCCAGCCGCGGCCAGCGCCGCTTGGCGCGCACGAACACGCGCTTTGCCCGGTCCGAATTGCGCAGCATCAGCGCCAGCCCGGCCGCGAACACCGGAATCCCGCCGGGGCCGGGAATTACTCCGACCAGCGGCGCAATCAGCACCAGCAACAGGCCCAGCCCGGTCAGGGCGATGCGGCGCGCGGGATTGCGCCGGGCGGGTCGAGGGGGCTTCACTCGCGCTATATGGGGCGCGTGTATTGGCCCCGCAAGACAGATCGGCGCCGCTTCCCTCAATCAGCGAAGCCGCTATGACCGATGGTGTTTTCGCCAAAGGGGGCTGTTTTGGTCGCGATCATATCGACAGTGGCGTATCTGGGGCTGGAGGCGCGCAGTGTTGAGGTGCAGGTGCAGCTTGCCCCTGGCGTCCCAGCGTTCAACGTCGTCGGGCTGGCCGACAAGGCAGTCGCCGAAAGCCGCGAGCGGGTGCGCGCCGCGATTGCCGCCATGGGGCTCGCGCTCCCGCCCAAACGGATCACGGTAAACTTGTCGCCCGCCGATTTGCCGAAAGAGGGGTCGCACTATGACCTTCCCATTGCGCTCGGCGTGCTCGCGGCGATGGGGGTGGTCGATGCGGAGGTGGTGGCCGATTATGTCGTGGTCGGCGAATTGGGGCTCGACGCGCGGATTGCGCCGTCGCCCGGCGTGCTGCTCGCCGCGCTGCATGCGTCCGAACATGACAAGGCGCTGATCTGCCCCGCCGCGCAAGGATCGGAGGCCGCCTGGGCGGGGAGCATCGGCGTGGTGGCGGCGCCCGATCTGCTCAGCCTTATCAATCATTTGAAGGGGCATGGCCTGCTCGCCACGCCGCAGCCGGGGGAGGCTGATCCGCCCGGCCACGGCCCCGATCTGCGCCAGGTGCGCGGACAGGAAACCGCCAAGCGTGCGCTCGAAATTGCAGCGGCGGGCGGGCATAACCTGTTGATGGTCGGGCCGCCGGGGGCGGGCAAGTCGCTGCTCGCGTCGTGCCTGCCCGGCATTCTGCCGCCGCTCGATTCGGCCGAAGCACTCGAAGTGTCGATGGTTGCGAGCGTCGCCGGCGTCCTGCAACAGGGGCGGTTGACCCGCACCCGGCCATTTCGCAGCCCGCACCACTCCGCCTCGATGGCGGCGCTGACCGGCGGCGGGCTGAAGGTGAAGCCGGGCGAGGTCAGCCTTGCGCATCTCGGCGTGCTGTTTCTCGACGAACTACCCGAATTCCAGCGGGCGGTGCTCGATTCGCTGCGCCAGCCGCTTGAGACGGGGACGGTCAGCGTCGCGCGGGCGAACGCGCATGTCACTTTCCCGGCGCGGGTGCAGTTGGTGGCGGCGATGAATCCGTGCCGATGCGGGCATCTGGGCGATGCAGCACTTGCCTGTTCGCGCGCGCCACGGTGCGCGGCGGATTATCAGGCAAAAGTCTCCGGCCCGCTGCTCGACCGGATTGACCTGCATGTCGATGTGCAGGCGGTGAGTGCCGCCGACCTGATGCTGCCCCCGCGCGCCGAGGGGTCGGCCGATGTTGCCGCGCGGGTGGCGGCGGCGCGCGGGGTTCAGCGGGCGCGCTATGCGGGGCACGGCGCGCGCACCAATGCCGAGGCGGACGGGCCGCTGCTCGACGATCACGCGACGCCGGATGAGGCGGGGCGCAAGCTGCTGGCGCAGGCAGCCGAGGCGATGCGGCTGTCGGCGCGCGGCTATACCCGCATCCTGCGGGTTGCCCGCACGATTGCCGATTTGAGCGGCAGCGCGGGGGTGGGGCGGCTCCACATCGCCGAGGCGTTGAGTTACCGGCGACAGGCCCCGCGTGCGTGATGCGTCTTGCCCGGCGCGCGCGGCTCGGCTAGCGAATGCCGAATCGCGGGCGTGGTGGAATTGGTAGACGCGCCGGACTCAAAATCCGGTTCCGAGAGGAGTGTGGGTTCGATTCCCACCGCCCGCACCACTGATAGAGTCTGTTTCCACGCAAGTGGCCCAAACTCTAGCCCCGTCGCGGCAGCGTGATCGTCGCATCAAGCCCGCCGCCCGTGCGGTTCGCCAGGCTGATATCGCCGCCCGCCTCGCGCACGATCGCGCGCGCCAGCGCCAGTCCGAGCCCGGCGCCGCCAGTATCGCGGTTGCGTGACGTCTCCAACCGGGTGAAGGCGTCGAACACCGCGTCAAGCTGGTCGGGGGGAATGCCCGGTCCCTGATCGGCGACCACGATCGAAACCGAGTCCTTTGCAATCACCAGCCGCACATCGGCGCGGCCGCCATATTTCACGGCATTTTCGATCAGATTGCGCACCGCCCGCCGCATCAGCGAGGGCCGCACCGACAGCGTCACCCGGTCCCCGTCTGCAAAACTCACCGGGCTGCCGATAGCGACAAAGTCATCGACCACCGCATCGACAAGGGCGGCCATATCCACCGCCGTCATTGGCTCGCTTGGCCGCCCCAGCCGCGCGAGCGAGAGGATATCGTCGAGCGTGCGGTTCATTTCCGCAATCGTGTCGGCCATGCGCGCGCGATCTTCCTCATCATCGACCGATTCGATCCGCACCCGCAGCGCGGCAAGCGGCGTGCGCAGGTCATGGCCGATCGCGCCGAGCATCCGATCCTTTTCCTCCAGCATCGCCGACACGCGCAACCGGAGCTGATTGAACGCGGCAATCACGGCGCGCACATCCGGGGGGCCGCGCTCGTCGAGGGGCGGGGCGGCGTCGCCGGGGCGGAAACGGCGCGCGGCTACCGTCAACGCTTGCAACGGCTCCGAAATGCGCCGCGCTGCCCACAACATCGGCAACAGCACGATGACATAGAGCACGATGGTCTGACCGATCAGTGTCACGATCAGCGCGCGGTCGGAGCGGGGGAGCGGCAAGCGCTGCACCAACCAGCCACCGCCCGCACCGCGCTCTACCGCCAGCACCAATTCGGTGCCGACGCGCCGCAGCCTGGCCGCCTGACGTGGGCTCATGAGCCGCAGCCGGGGATCATCGGGGGCTATGGCTTCGGTTGCGGACGTGATCGCGCCCGCCCCAATGCCAAGCTCGGTCAGCTCGCGACGCAGCGCCGCCTCGACATCGCTGCGCCGGGTCGGCTGTGCGCCGATGGGATCACCCGCCCGCAATTGCACGCGCCCGCGCAGGATGATTGGCTGGCGAAAGCGCCCGGTCGCGATCCGGTCCTCGGCATCGGCGATGCGCGCGGCGGCGGGGCCGACAATCGCCTGCAACCGGGTTTGGCGACGCGCCTCGAAAATCGCGGCAAAGTTGATCGCCTGCGCCACGAACAGCGCGAGCGCGACCAGCATTGCCAATTGCCCGGAAAGGCTGCGCGGCCACACCCGCAGGGTCGCCATCATCCGATCACAGGCGGGTGACGTCGGCGGCGAGCGTATAGCCACCGCCCCACACAGTCTTGATGATCTCGGGCGTCTTGGAATCCGCCTCGATCTTGCGGCGCAACCGGCTGACCTGATTGTCGATCGCGCGGTCGAATGCGGCGGCTTCGCGGCCATGGGTGAGGTCGAGCAACTGGTCGCGGGTCAACACCTGGCGCGGGCGTTTTACCAGCGTTAGCAAAAGATTATACTCACCTGTTGACAGGGGGACTGATACGCCGTCGCGACCCACCAGCGCGCGCTCGCCCGTTTTTAGTACCCAGCTGGCAAAGCCATAGGCATGCGCATCAGGCGGGTTGATCCGTGCGCCGCCGGTGGCGAGACGGCGCAGAACAACGCGCACGCGGGTGGCCAACTCACGCGGCGAAAACGGCTTTACGACATAATCATCGGCGCCCATTTCAAGGCCGACGATCCGGTCGGTCTCCTCACTGCGCGCGGTGAGCAGGATGACGGGCAGCTCGCTGGTCGCGCGGATGTGGCGGGTCAGGCTGAGCCCGTCTTCACCCGGCATCATGATGTCGAGGATCGCCAGGTCGATCGCATAGGCCGACAGCCGGGTGCGCGCGGCCTGTGCATCGCCCGCTTGACTCACGCGAAAGCCCTGTTTCGTCAGAAACTGGGCGAGCGGCTCGCGGATCGAGCGTTCGTCATCGACCAGCAGCAAATGGGGCACAGTCTTCATGGGCGCATTTAGCATGGGATCAGCCGTTGGTTGAAGAGAGCGCCGGGCGGACAGGGAGGGGAGGTGTCCGCCCGGCAACCGGAAGCGGGGTCGCTCCGGTATCTGGGTGTTCGGCGCACTATTGTGGCTGGTTTTCCGCTTCGCTCGGATTCGGGCGCAACCCGCCATAGCGGCCACGCAGCCGATCCATCTCTGCCTTGTCGATGACGCCGTCACTGTTGGCGTCAAGGCGGCCAAAGGGTGTGGTGTATTCAGCGCGGCTGATCTTGCCATCACCGTCGCGGTCGAGTCGTGCCAGCCGCGCGCCGCCGACACCACTCGCCGGGCCACCCGCTGAGCCGCCCGTCGGGAGCACAGCGCGCTCGGTCTGATCGACAAAGCCGTCCTTGTTGGTATCGAGTCGGTCAAAGGGCGCTGTGAACTCCGCACTGGTCAGCTTGCCGTCGCCATTCGTATCGAGCCGTGCCAGCATTGCGCCGCGACCGCCCGCGCCATCCGGGGTGCCGCCCGCGCTCGCTTGTGCATGAGGCGGGGGGACCAGCCCTGGCGCTGCGCCGGGGCCAAAATACCCGGCGCCCGGCGGATGCGGATGGCCAGCGCGTCGCCGGTCGTGCGCGGCGCGGCGCTCCTCGCGCGACAGCAGCCCGCCCTTGTTGGTATCCATCGCGTCAAAGCGCTTGGCCGCATCGGTCAGGAATTCGGCGCGCGTGCGCATTTCCGGCTTCGGCTTTGCCGCAGTGGCGGAGGCGGTTTGAGCCGACGGCGCTGGTTCCGCGCAGGCAGCACTTCCCATCAGCGCGCTCGTCAGCGCAGCGGCGGCGATCCATTTCTTCATCCAATAGTCCTTTGCGTGTGCGTTGCTTCGCCCTGTTGCGCTCTTTTTCTGCGACAATTGTCGCGTGGCTTTGTCAGCAGCCGCGCAATTTGTCGCAAACTGTCGCACCGTCGGCGGGCGGGTTCACGCAAAAATGGCGACGCTCTGCATCCCCTCCGCCATCAGCGCCCCGTCGGCATTGTGCAGCGTCATGGTCTGGCTGGAGCAGCCATTGCGGGCAAAGTCCGATTTCGCACCAAGCAACCACCAGCCGTCGGTGGTGGCGGGCGTGGGCGTCAACAGGTTGATGATCCAGGTCAGCGAGCTGATCGGCCCCATCTGCTTGCCGAACAGGCGGATGGCGGCGGGCGGCATGCCATCGGCAATCGCCATCACATGCACCATCGGGTCGATACCGTCATGCACCTTCATTCGCCCCCAGCGCAGCAGATCGGCGGGGCGCAGGCTTTCGTCCTTCAGGTCGAGAAATTCGAAGTTGTATGCAAAAAAACCCTCGGGACCACTCCATAGCTTGGTGCCGGGCACAGGCGGTCGTTGGGTGATCGGTGCGCGCTGGTCGAAATCGACCACCGATGGCTGGTCGGCCATGAACACAAAGGTCGCGCGCAGCCCGAGCCCCGCGTCGGAGGTGACATCGGCCTGAATGAACGCTGCGGTCCGCCCGCGCCGTAATTTGGTGGCGGTGACCGTCACGGCGCCTGCGAGCGGGCCGATGAACGAAATCTGGGCTGAGCGCAGCGGCGGCAGATCGGGCTCGCATTGCTGTGCCGCATGGAGCGCCATTGCGGCGGAGAGCCCGCCATAGCTGGTGCGCCCCTGCATCCAGTCGGTGGGAATGGCGCCCGCCAGCCCGCCATTAACCGGGGTCATGGCGCCAATAATCTCCGCAAGCGCCGTCATTTAATGGCCTTCCACTGATCGCGCAATTCGCGCTTCAAGACTTTGCCAATCGCGCTGCGGGGCAGTTCGGCGATCGCGACCAGCTCGGCAAGACGCTGCGTCTTGCCGAGTGCGGCATTGGTGGCACGCAGAATTTCGGCGGCGTCTGCCCCGGTCTGTGTGGGGACGAAGAACCCCACCGGCGTCTCGCCCCAGGTGTCGCTGGGCACCCCCACCACCGCGCAGTCGGCCACCAGCGGGTGCGCGCGCAGCACCGCTTCGAGGTCGCTGGGGTAGATGTTGAACCCGCCCGAGATGATGAGGTCTTTTTTGCGATCCATCAGGATCAGGAAACCGTCCGCGTCGAAACGCCCGACATCGCCGTGGCGGATGAAGCGATTGCCGCCTTCGTCGAACCATTCGGCGGCCGCTGTCGCTTCTGGTCGCCCGTGATAGCCGTTCATCATCGTGGGCGACCGCCCGACCACTTCGCCCATTTCGCCTGCGGCGACTTCGCGGCCGTCCTCGTCGATCAGGC
>PNLG01000079.1 GCA_013822915.1 Sphingomonas sp.
TTCGCAGCGCGAGCTGGACGCGATTGTCGCCAAGGCGGCCAAGGCAGCGGGCATCGAAGCGCCCGTCGACAACCGGCTGGAGGGGGATCGCGCCGCGCTGATCCAATCGCTGCGCGATGAGCGCGAACAGGCAGCGCGCGGGGTGGAGACCGGTGATACCGCACTCCTCCCCGGCGGCTTGGCCGACCCGTTCAAGCGCGCCTAGAGGCTGGCGGTGACACGCAGCGCCGATGCGGCCTTGCTGCCCGACGCGAGCTTTGTGCCGACCAGCCACCGTGGCTTGACCTATCCCTTTGGTCCTGTCGGGCCGGCGTCGCAGCAGGTGATGGCGGTCGCCGACGGACTGCGCTGGGTGCGGCTGGCGGTGCCGGGGCCGCTCAAGCACATTAATTGCTGGCTGATCGACGATGCGGATGCGCGCGGGCCGGGCGTGGCGCTCGTTGATACCGGCATGAACCTTGATGCGACGCGCGATGACTGGAAAGCGGTATTCGGGGGTGGCGGTGCGCTGGCGGGCGTGCGGTTGACGCGGGTGATCGGCACGCATTTCCACCCCGACCACATTGGCCTCGCCGGGTGGATGTGCGTGCATCACGACTGCCCGCTGGAGATGACGCGGGGCGAATGGCTGACCGCGCGGATGCTGGCGGCGGATGCGCGCGATGCGGTCCCGGACGAGATGGTGGCGTTCTGGCGCGGCGCGGGTTGGGACGATGAGGCGATTGCGCGCGGCACGGCGCGCGGCTGGTCGGGGTTTCGGCGGATCATCACCCCGCTCCCGCTCGGCTATCGGCGGCTGGTCGATGGGCAAGTGGTGATGATTGGCGGGCGCGCGTGGCGCATCGTGACCGGCAGCGGGCACAGCCCCGAACATGCGTGTCTGTTCGATGCGGCGCGCGGCATCCTGATTTCCGGCGATCAGGTGTTGCCGCGGATCAGCTCCAACGTATCGCTCGGCGTGACCGAGCCGGAGGGTGATCCGCTGGGCGACTGGCTCGATTCGCTGGCCAAGCTGAAGGAATTGCCTGCGGATACCGTCGTGCTGCCGGGGCACGGCGATGTGTTCACCGGGCTGCATGAGCGGCTCGACGCGCTGACCCGCGAACATCGCGACCGGCTTGACGAGCTGGCGGTGTTTATCGGCGAAGCGCCGCGCCGTGCGGTTGATTGCTTTGGCCGCCTGTTCCGCCGCGCGATTGGCCCCGAGTTGCTCGGCATGGCAACGGGCGAAGCGCTTGCGCATTTGCGGCGGCTGGAGGTTGAGGGGCGGGCGGTGCGCGCGGTGGCAGACGGCGTGTGGTGGTATCGCGCGGCTTGACTCGCGGCGCTATTCGTTCCTAATTTGTTCGAAGCAAATCGGGGAGAATCGCTATGGTCGCAGCACTCACATTCTACACCCATCCGATGTCGCGCGGGCGGATCGCGCGGTGGATGATCGAGGAGACGGGGCCCGATTATGACACCGTGGTGCTCGATTACGGCACGACGATGGGTGCGGCCGAATATCGCGCGATCAATCCGATGGGAAAAGTGCCCGCGATTGTCCATGACGGTCGGGTCGTGACCGAGTGCGCGGCGATCTGCACCTATCTGGCGGAGGTGTTTCCGGCGGCAGGGCTGGCGCCATTGCCGCATGAACGCGCCGATTATTATCGTTGGATATTCTTTGCCGCAGGACCAATCGAACAGGCGGTGACGATGCGGGCGTTGGGAATGACGCCGGGCGAGGACCGGCGGCGGATGCTCGGCTATGGCGATTATGATCTGATGGTCGATACGATTGCTGGATGGCTGAACGACCATGACTATGTCGCCGGGGACCGTTTTACCGCCGCTGATGTCTATGTCGGGTCACAGATTTCATGGGGCACGCAATTCGGCACGCTGCCCCGGCGCGACAGCTTTGATCGTTATCTGGAGCGGGTGCTGGCGCGCGATGCCTATGCGCGCGGCACGGCAAAGGATGATGCGTTGATGGCGGAGGTCAGCAACGCCGCGGGAGGTGCTGGGTAAGCGCGCTGCCCAGCCCGCGTTAGGGCTGTCGTGAGGACAATTCGGTCATGATGGCCGCGCGCCAGGCATCACTTTCGCTGCCCCAGCGCGTGATTTCGTCGATGGTGCGGTGGCACCCCTCGCAGCGGTCATCAGCGCCGATCCGGCACAATTTGACGCAGGGGCTGGCGACGGCGGTGCCGGGAGCGCTGGCGGACGGAGCGAACACCCCGGCGGGCGATCCGGCCATGGTCAGCTCAGGCGTGCGCGCAGGAAATCGGGGAAGGGGCCTTCCCATTTGTCGTCGCTCACCGGTGCGTCATTGTTCCGGGCCGCGTTTTTGGCCGCAGTGACTGGTGATAATTCAGCCGCGGCGCCGGGCGTGCGCTTCGGCGGCCGAGGGGCGCGAGGTGGCGCTTGCCGGGGCGCCGCATCCCGGGGCGCCGCGTCTTCGGCACGCGAAGCCCTTTCGGGGCGCGGGGCGCGCGCCGTTGGTGCGCCGTCCACCGGCTGGTCGTTAGCTTCCTTTGCCCGGCCCCGTTTGCGCGGCGACTTGGCGGGGCGATCAGCCGTTGCTGCATCGCCTGATGCTTCGCCCGCTGCGCCGATCCGCTCAATCGTCTGGCCGGTCAGCTTTTCGATATTGGCGATGTTTTCAGCATCATCGGCGGTGAACAGCGTATAGGCCGTGCCAGTCGCCCCCGCGCGCCCCGTGCGGCCGATCCGGTGGACATAATCATCGGGGTGCCAGGGCGCGTCATAGTTGAACACATGGCTGACCCCCTTGATGTCGAGCCCGCGCGCCGCGACATCGGAGGCGACGAGGATGTTGATCTCGCCATTTTTGAAGCGGTCAAGCTCGGCAATACGTTCGGACTGTTCCATATCACCATGGATTTCGCCCGATTGCAGCCCCGCGCGCTTCAACACCTTGTTCAGATCGCGCACCGTCGTTTTGCGGTTGCAGAAAATAATTGCGGTGCGGACATCATCGTTCAACAGATCAAGCAGCCGGTCGCGCTTTTTCGACGCGCTCACCGCGACCAGATATTGTTTGATATTGGTGTTGGTGGTGGCGGGCCGCGCGACTTCGATCGTTTTGGGATTGTCGAGAAACTTGTCCGCAAGCTTCTTGATCGGCGGCGGCATCGTTGCCGAAAACAGCAAAGTCTGGCGCTGCTTGGGCAATTTGGTGCAGATTTCCTCGATATCGGGAATGAAGCCCATGTCGAGCATCCGGTCGGCCTCGTCGATCACGAGCAGCGAACAGCCGTTCAGCATGATCTTGCCACGTCCGAACAAATCCATCAGCCGCCCGGGTGTCGCGATGAGCACGTCGACACCCTTTTCCAGCGCGGCGAGTTGATCGCCCATCGACACCCCGCCGATCAGCAGCGCCATCGAAAGCCGGTGATATTTGCCGTATTTTTCAAAATTTTCCGCAACTTGCGCGGCTAACTCGCGCGTTGGCTCCAAAATGAGCGAGCGCGGCATGCGCGCCCGGCTGCGGCCATGCGCCAATATGTCGATCATCGGCAGCACGAAGGACGCGGTCTTGCCCGTGCCGGTTTGCGCAACGCCAATGATGTCGCGCATCATCAGCACCGACGGGATGGCGCTCGCCTGAATGGGCGTCGGCTCGCTATAGCCGGATTCGGTCACCGCGCGGAGAAGTTCGTCGGAGAGCCCGAGATCGGCAAAAGTCATGGTTTGTCCGGAAAAATCCCGGCTCATGCCGGCGACGCCAAACTGCTCGCTTGCGGATTTCGCCGCAAATGTCAAGTTTACCGCTTCTCGACCAGCCATTTGAAGGTGCGGATTTCGCATACCGCGCCCGACCGCGACCGGGCGGCGTCGCGCCGCGCACAGACCCGCCCGTCTTCGCGGGGGCGGATGTAAAAGCCCGAATAGAAATCGATCGCCGAACAATTATTCCCCAGCACCGCGCGCAACCGGCGCCCGTCGTTAAAGTATAGCTCCACTGATCCGGGCTTTAGGAACGAGGCGCCCGCCAACCCGGCGAGGTCGTGACAGCGTGGCGCACCGCGTTCGCGCCACACAATCGGCTTGACCGGGGCACGGCGCGGCACCCGGATCATCACCCGCTGATGCAAGGTCATCTGTGCGAGCGCGCGGGGTTCGCTTGCCGCCCCACCATTCGGCGCTGCCACGATGAGGAGGAGGAGTGCGGGAATCATATCAGCCTGTTGGCCTAGTTGTTGCGGTTGAACCGGTGATGAACTGGCCCGGAAACTGGACCCGAAACTGGCATGCTGCCTGCCATGATGCTAGAGTGTTTGGCATGCGCAAACCCCAGTCCTTGTTGATTAACGCGATCCGCCAGCGTCACGGTGCCAAGGCGGTGATTGATGATGCGGACGCGGTGGCGCCGTGGCTCACCGACTGGCGCGGCCGGTATCAGGGGCGGTCGGCGGCGATTCTGTCGCCTGCGTCCACCGCCGAAGTTGCTGAAATGGTGGCGATGGCGCACGCAGCCGGGGTCGCGCTGGTGCCGCAGGGGGGCAATACGTCGATGGTCGGAGGCGCGACACCGCCGGACGATGGCTCGGCGCTGATCCTGTCGACGCGGCGGTTGAACCGGGTGCGAACGGTAGATGCCGCCGCCAGTCTGGCAGTGGCGGAAGCGGGCGTGATCCTTGCCGACCTGCATGAAGCGGCGCTCGGCGTCGGGCGGCGTTTCCCGTTGACGCTGGGCGCGCGGGGGAGCGCGACGGTGGGGGGCCTTGTGTCGACCAACGCGGGCGGCACCCAGGTGCTGCGCTTTGGCACGATGCGCGCGCTGGTGGCGGGCATTGAGGCGGTGCTGCCCGATGGCTCGGTTCATGATGGGCTGGCCGCGCTCAAAAAAGACAATCGCGGCTATGATTTGAAGGAATTGCTGATCGGGGCGGAGGGAACGCTGGGGATTGTGACCGCGGCGACGCTGCGGCTGGTGTCTGCGGTTGCCGCCCGCGCCGTGGCGTGGTGCGGGGTGCCCAGCCCGGTCGCCGCGCTCTCCCTGCTGCGAAGGCTCGAGGGGCAGACTGACACGGTCGAGAGTTTTGAGATTGTGCCGCAGGTGTCGCTCGACCTTGTCCTGCGCCATGTTCCAGGCACGCGCGCGCCGCTGGCACAGGCGCACCCTTGGCATGTCCTGATCGAGGTGACGTCGACTGCGCCCGACGCTGAGCCACCGGCGGCGCTGCTGGAGGCGTTGCTGAACCCCGCGCTCGATGCGGGCGAAGTGGCGGACGCGGTGATTGCTGCGAGCGAGGCGCAGGCGGACGCTTTCTGGCGGTTGCGCGATTCGATCTCAGCGGCGGAAAAAGCCCATGGTCCGGCGGTGCAGCATGATGTGTCGGTGCCGGTCGATGCCATGCCGCGCTTCATGGTGGAGGCAGCGGCTGCCTGCGAAGCCCGCTTCCCCGGTACCAGTGCGAGCGGCTTTGGCCATTTGGGGGACGGGAATGTCCATTTTCATGTCCGCGCGCCAATCGGGGTCGATCGCGATAGCTGGTATGCGCGCGAGGCACCCCGAATCACCCCGTTCGTCAATGATTTGGTGATCGCAGCGGGTGGTTCGATTTCGGCTGAGCACGGCATTGGCCAGATGAAGCTGGGCGAGCTGGAACGCTTGTCGAGTCCGGCGCGGCTGGCGGCGTTGCGCGCGATCAAGGGGGCGTTCGACCCCCAAGGCCTGATGAACCCCGGCAAGCTGGTGACGCTTGCGCCGCGCGCGGCGGCACCATAAGGCCTGTCGGCTGTGAGGTTCGGCAATGGCGGGCCTTGTTGTTTCAATGGAGATTATCAATGGCCAGCGCGCCCAACCAATTGCCGCTTTTCTACAAGGGGCTCGAACCGCTTTCGAGCCAGGTCCATGCCGATTTCCGCGCCAAGCCGCAGGATAAAGCGCCGTTTCTGGTCGGGCAGCATGCGATCCCGGTGACCGTTGACGAGTTTGCCTTGGCGCAGCGTTTCATGCCGATCGTGTTTTCAAGCGGCGAAGACCCGATCCCCCTCGCGTTGATGGGCCTTAACGAGGGGGTGAACGTGTTCGTCGACGACGAAGGCGCGCTCATCGACAACGCCGTCTATATTCCGGCCTATATCCGCCGCTATCCCTATATGCTGGCGCGGTTGACGCCCGATGCGCAGGAATTGTCACTGTGCTTTGACCCGACCTATGAAGCGATCGGGAAGCTGGACGATGGTGAGGCGTTGTTCGCCGACGGCCAGCCAACCGAATTCACCAAAAACGTTCTTCAGTTCAACGAGATGTTCGAACAGGCCGGCGCACGCACTCAGGCTTTTATGAAGGAGCTGAAGGAAAGCGGTTTGCTGATCGAGGGTGAAGTAACCATCCAGCCGCAGGGCAGCGACAAGCCGTTCGTCTATCGCGGATTCCAGATGGTGGATGAGGCAAAGCTTGCCGATGTGCGCGGCGACCAGCTCCGCAAAATGAGCCAGTCGGGTATGTTGCCACTGCTTTATGCGCATCTGTTTTCGCTCGCGCTGATGCGG